>JBDLIY010000695.1:0-1952 GCA_039714635.1 Planctomycetota bacterium | reverse complement strand
CGATCCGCGCCGCGGAGACCATGCTGAGCACGCGCTCCCGCCAGAGGCGCGGCGGCTCCCCGTCGGCGCCGAACCGGCGGCGGTAGAGCGGCACCAGGTCCGGTCGGATCATCGCGAGCCGCGCGAGGAACGGCGCCCGCTCCGGGGGCGGAAGCCGGAGCACGTCCGCCTCAAGCCACTGCGCCCCGTTTTCCATCGCGGCACGGATCGTCCGCTCGACCTGTCCCTGCCGGTCCGTCAGGCCGGGGAGGATCGGCGCCAGGCGCAGGCCCGCGTCGATCCCCTCCCGGCGGCACCGGCGAAGCGCCGCCAGACGCCGTCGCGGCGGCGGGGCCCCCGGCTCCAGGCGGTGCGTGAGCCGCTCACTCAGCCCGGGCAGGGAGACGACGACGAGCAGACGCCCGTCCTCCGCCACGCGGACCTCGGCTCCGTGGCACCCACTCCCGTCGGTTCGGATGACTTCACCCATCACACGAACATTATACAAACTACCACCGACAACGTTCGGGCGAGCGTGGTAGATTCCCCGCCATGGCGATCGCTTCCGACCTCACGGACCTCATTGGCGGCACTCCCCTCCTCCGGCTGGATCGGTTCTGCGAGGGCGTCGGCGCGACGGTCCTGGCGAAGTGCGAGTTCCTGAATCCGTACAGCGTGAAGGACCGGACGGTCCTCTTCATGATCCGCGAGGCCGAGCGCGACGGCCGGCTCGCGCCCGGCGGGACGATCGTGGAGGCGACGTCGGGGAACACGGGGATCGCGATCGCGTCCCAGGCCGCGGTGAAGGGCTACCGGGCGATCCTGGTGATGAGCGAGCTGTCGAGCCTCGAGCGGAGGCAGATGCTGGTGGCGCTCGGCGCGGAGCTCGTCATCACGCCGGCGGCGGAGGGCACGAAGGGGGCGCGGGCGAAGGCGAAGGAGATCGCCGCGGAGACGGGCGCTCTGTATATCTGCCAGCACGACAATCCGGCGAATCCGCTCGTCCACCTGGAGACGACGGCGGAGGAGATCTGGTCGGAGACGAGCGGTGGGATCGACGTCTTCGTGGCGGCGGCGGGGACGACGGGGACGCTGGTGGGGATCTCCCGGGCGCTGAAGCCGCGGAAGCCGGAATTGCGGGTGGTCGGCGTGGAGCCGGCGGAGGCGCCGTTCCTCTCGAGGGGCGAGTGGAGCCCGCACAAGATGAACGGCGCGGCGCCCGGGTTCCTCCCCACGGTCTACGAGGAGGAGGCGATCGACGAGTTCGAGCTCGTCCCCACTGACGACGCGATGGCGGCGTGCCGGGAGCTGGCCCGGACGGAGGGCCTGCTGGTCGGCGTGACGTCGGGCGGAGCCGCACTGGCCGCGAGGCGGATCGCCGCCCGCCCGGAGTCGGCGGGGCAGACAATCGTCTGCGTGATGGCGGACACGGGCGAGCGCTACCTCTCGATGGGCTTCTTCGGATGATGGTACTCATAGACACCGACGCACATAACCAGAAGATCACTCATCACTTGCGTCGCTCGGTTGCGGATTCGGAATCCGCAGATCTATTCCGGCCAGAAGCCCCCGGCTTCGAGCTGCTTCCGGATGGATTCCCGCTTCGCCGGTGACGCCAGGTCCAGCTCGCCCTTCGTCAGGCTGCCGGTGATCCCGCGCCCGAGCTTGCTGCTCTGGAGGGCGAGGAGAGACTCGCGGAAGGCGTCTTCGTCCAAGCCGAAGGGCAGAGGATGCAGCAGGAGCGAGACTTCGGAGCAGGCCTCGCCGGCCCACCATCCCGCGGAACTTCGGGTGTGCTCCTCAGGTCGGGCGACCATGTTCTCGACAACCGGGCTCAAGTGGTCGTAGGTCATGGCAACCAGCAGATGCACCACATCCTGGATCTGCGTCGCGAAGTAGCTCGTCTCCCACAGGTGGCCCTTGATCCCCAGTTCCCGCTGGATGCAGCGGGAGCTTCGCCACAGGAGCTGGTG
>JBDLIY010000694.1:0-1956 GCA_039714635.1 Planctomycetota bacterium | reverse complement strand
CGGCTTCTGCGGGTAGGCCGACAGGTCGTAGGGCTCGGGCTCGTAGCGGAGTTCCGCTTCCTTGCCGGCCACGAGGTGCGGCGTCAGGTCGATCCACCACGGGCGGACCACATCGCCCGGCGCCCAGCCCGCGCGCGAGTACTTCCAGGTGCCGTACTGCGGTCGGTTCGGGTTCAGATAGCAGTCCGCCTTCCAGAGCACGTTCTCGAAGCGCTGCTCGGCATCGGCCGGGCCGCCCTTCACCGGAGCGAAGACCACCGTCCGCTTCGAGGGCGTGAACTCCCCGATCTGCGAGTGGCCGGTCGTCGTCATGAACAGCCGCGCCGCCTTCGTCTCGGCGGGGATCGTCACCGTCTTCGGAACGAAGAAGTCTTTGAAGTGATTGTCGGCCGTCCGGTACTTCGCGATCCCGTGCCAGAGCGGCACCGCGGCGAACGGCTCGAGCTCCGGCCTCCCGTGGTGGAAGTCGAGCGACACGCTCATCAGGTAACCGCGGTTCTTGTAGAAGGTCGTCCCCGCCGAGATCCGGAAGGTCGTCTTCCCGGCGAGCAGCGGCCGGAAGTGCGTGACGTCCACCTTCCAGTGGCAGGGCGTGCGGTACGACGTGATGAACGGGACGATCTCGAGCACCTCCCCGCTCTCGGTGACGATCGCGACACGGCCGTTCCGGTCCCACTCGTCCCACATCTTCCCGCCGTCGTGGATGTCGAGCGTGAGGATCACACGGTCGAACGCCCAGTCCGCCGGCGGCAACTCGACCTCGGCGTCGTAGGAGGTCGTCTTGTTGTCCGTCATCACGTGGTGGAAGACCTCGACGTGGACCGGCGGGCGACGGCGAATCGAGAAGGTGAAGTGCCCTAAGCTGATGTCCTTCACGTCGAACTTCGTCGTCGCATCCGCCCGCGTTCCTGCGCCGAAGGCGAGGCGCGCCTCGTAGGGCGCCATGCCCGCGACGAAGTAGCGGTCGTAGACCTTCGCCCCGGCGATCTCGACGGTCACCTCCGCCCCGCCGATCGCGTGGTCGACCTTGATCTCGAGTTCGGCGAAGTCCCCGCGGAACTCCTTCGGCGCGACGCGCTTCACGAGCTCCCGACCGTCCCAGTGCAGCGAGATCTCGCGCTCCGGCAGGCCCTGGTAGTTCCCCCACGGCCCGAACGGCTCGCGGTTCGGCGGGTTGTGGACGTCGATCCCCACCGCGAACGTCTTCCGAAGGTTCGGCTCCGTCCAGTTCGCGACGAAGGGCGCCGGCCCCCGGACGCCGTACTCCGCGGTGCTGAGGAAGAGGATCGCCCCCCCGTCGCCTCCCTCGAGGACTCGCAGCTTCCCCGTGAAAAGCAGACTCTCGAATGCGCCCTTCGAGGATCGATCCTCGGCGATCGCGTTCGACTGGCCCGGCGTCCCCGCCTGGTCCAGCAGGCGGTAGACGCCGTCGGCGAACGAAGGGCCGTCGCCCTCCCCGAACCGGGAGCCCACCGGCTCACCGGCGAGGGCCGGGAGCGGAAGCGATACGAGAATCAGGAACGCGATCAGCCGAGCCATAGTCACCTCAGAGGGACTGGAGGAACTCGACCAGGTCGTCGATCTCCTCCGTCGTCAGGTCTTTCGTCTTCCCGTGTCGATCGTCGGGGTTGTCCGTCGTCAGCACGGACCTCAGGTTCGCCGCGCGGCCGTCGTAGAGGTACGGCGCGGTGCGCCAGATCTCCACCAGCGTCGGCGTGTCGAGGGGGCGGTCCGCGTCGAGGCCGCGTCCGACGCCGACGTCGTACGACTTCAAGTCGGTGAAGAGCGGCGCCGGGTGGCACTTGTCGCAGCGCGCCTTCACGAAGAGCTTTTCCCCCCGCGCGATCGCGGCCGGATTCCCCGCCGGTCCGCGCACCGGCGTGAGGGAGGAGAGGTACGCGTCGATCGCCTTTGCGTCCTCCTCGGGCCGCACCGCGAACTGGATGTGGCGGATCC
>JBDLIY010000693.1:0-1959 GCA_039714635.1 Planctomycetota bacterium | reverse complement strand
CGGCAGCCGCGGGCGCCGCGACGTACCACCAGGGCGCGCTGGCCAGAAAGGACCGCCGCAGCGCCCGGCGCACGTCGTCGGGGACGGGCGGCAACTCGCGGTTCTGCCGCGGACGCTGGAAGTGATCCGCCAGCGTGACGAACTCGAAGCAGTGGAGCATCCGGCGGAAACGGGGCAGCACGCAGTCGCGCCGGAATCGCTGGACGAATTTGCGATTGAGAGGCATGCGCGATGCCGGGTGGGCGTCCTCGAAGTCGCTCGGGTGCGTGTACACCATGCAGGTCTCGGAGCGCCGCAGGAACTCGAACACCGACCACTCCGGGTGCAGGCGGAGCGGCAGGCCGCCGGAGTAGGGCACGCGCTCGTGGAACGCCCGCTCGGTGGACAGCGGAAACTCGCGGATCGTTCCGGCCGGCGTCTCGACGTCGTACGGCAGGGCCGGGAAGGAACGGGACCCGAGCCATGTGAGCGGCACGATGCTGCTGTCGTACGTGAACCCCTGCTCCGCGAGGACCTCGAAGGCCCAGTCGCAGGACGGACGGATCGACCACTCGGGGGCCCGGAAGGAGCGCGGCGTCACGCCGCACGCCTCCTCGATGGCCAGGACCGACCGCCGGAGGTCGTCGGCGAACTGTCGGGGCGTCATCTCGTAGACGCGCTGGTGGGCGTACCCGTGAGAAGCGATCTCGTGCCCTCGCGCCGCGGCCGCGGCCACGGTCTCCGGGAAGCGCCGGGCCACGTAGCCGAGGACGAAGAACGTGGCTTTCGTATCGTGCTCGTCGAGGAGGTCGAGGATCCGGGCCGTGGTCTCGGGGAGTTGGCTGGGCAGCTCGTCCCACGTGGAGACGGGGAGATCCCGTTCGGCGCCACAGACGTGGAACCAGTCTTCGAGATCGATGGTCAGGACGTGCCGCAGCGCCACTCTCGTTCCTCCAGACGGTGATTATTCTCTCATGCCGGAGGGTGTCGCAGCAAAAGCCGGAGGCCGGGAGTCGCCATCCATGCGAGCGGCGCGGCCAGTCGGGCCATTGCCGGACCCGGATCGTCGAGGGAGAGGATGTCGAAAGGGCCGCGCGGCCCCAGCGCAGCGGCGGCTTCCCGCCAGCGACCGCGGGCCAGCGCCTGCAGGCCGATCTGCAGGTCCCCGAAGAGGAACCAGCGGCAACGCACGCCGACGGCGTAGTCGAGGATCGGCCGTGGGTGCTCCCCCATCGCGAGGCGCGCGTGGAGCGACGGGAACGGGACGCCGGCGTGGACGGCGAGCGCGAGGGATCCCCAGTAGCGCGGGTTGATCTCGATCGGCCGGAGGACGCCGTCGCGCTCGTCCTCGCGGAACTCGACGTGGACGGGCCCGAAGAACCCGGTGGCGGCGAGCGTCGCGGCGAGCTCGCTGACGAAGGCGGGAAGTGCGACGCTCACCCGCTGGGTGGAGGCGCCGCCGGTGGCGGGCCGTTCGCGGAGGCGGCGGTGCGCGAACGCGGCGACGAGGTCGCCCTCCCGGGCGATCAGGAGCGAGACGCCGACGCCGCGTCCGGGCACGAACTCCTGCACGAGGGCGGAGCCGTGGGCGGCGACGGCGGCCGCGTGGGCGGCCCGGCACGACGCTTCGTCATCGACGTAGGCGACGCCGGCGGCGCCGGACGCGGAGCGCGGCTTCACCACCGCGGGAAACCGGATGCCGTCGGGCACGGGGCTCGTGGCGGGCACGGGAAAGCCGGCGGCCGAGAGGAGCGAGGCGGCCTCCACCTTGTCCGACAGGCGCCGGATCACTTCGGGCTCCGGGCCGTACAGGGTCGTCCCCGCGGGCAGGCGTTTTCGGCGGTCGAGCAGGGCGAGGAGCGTCGTCTCCTCCATCGGAAGGACCACGCGGACGCCGCGGTCGCGGGCCAGGCGCGCGATGCCGGCCACGAGGCGATCGGGGTCGAGGATCGGGTCGGGATGGACCCAGCGCCCGGCGGC
>JBDLIY010000692.1:0-1966 GCA_039714635.1 Planctomycetota bacterium | reverse complement strand
CCGCCTCCGCGTCCACCTGGAGAGCCTTGCGCAGCCGGACGAGTTCGTCGACGTGGGCTTCTTCGACGAGGGTGAAGTGGGCGGCTGTGGACTTCGAGCGGGACATGGACTGGCTGATGACCCGGCGCAGCCCGCGAAGCGGGATGCGTTGATCGGCCGGGCTGGACTGAATCGGAACGGCCGCAGGCTGCGGAGCAGCCGCGGCGGGCGCGCCCTGAGCCTGGAAGGCATCGACGTCGTCCTTCGTGACGCGGCCGCGGGGACCACTCCCGGTGACCATGCGGATGTCGACGTCCTTCTCGCGTGCATACTTCCGAGTAGCTGGCGTAGCCAGTACGCGACCTGCCGGCGAAGCGGCAGGAGCGACCGCATCGGCGGCCGGGGCAGGAGTCGGCGGGGGCGCCACCGCGGCCGGCGTCGGTGCCGCGGTCTTCTCTTCTTTCGTCGGGGCTTCGGTTGCGGGCACAACGCTGGAGTCATCGATCACGATAATGACATCCCCAACCGGCACGACGTCCCCCTCGCCGGCCCGGATCTCGCTCACCGTCCCGGCCGATGGCGACGGCAGTTCCACGGTCGCCTTGTCCGTCATCACCTCGACCATGGCCTGGTCTTCTTCGAGGGTGTCGCCGACCGCGACGAGCCACTTGACGATTTCGCCTTCGACGAGGCCTTCGCCGATGTCCGGCAGCTTGAATTCGTAAGCCATGACTCGACTCCTGATCTTAGAAGTTCACCACGTGGTCGATGGCCGCGAGGATTCGCCCCGCGTCCGGCATGTAGACGTGCTCCAGAGTGTAGGGGAACGGCGTGTCGAAGCCCGCCACCCGCGCGATGGGGGCCTCGAGGACCTCGATCGCGCGCTCGGCGATGATGGCCGAGACCTCGGCGCCGAAGCCGCCGGTGCGCGGCGCCTCGTAGGCGATCACCACGCGTCCGGTCTTCTTCACGGACGCAAGGATCGCCTCGACGTCGAGCGGGACGATGGTCCGGAGGTCGACGACCTCGACGGAGACTCCCTGCTCCTCGGCCTTGGCCGCCGCCTCGAGCGCGGTCTGGACCATGGCGCTCCAGGCAATGAGGGTGACGTCGCCGCCCTCGCGGTGGACACGGGCCTTGCTGAGGGGCTCCGTGTACCAGCCCTCCGGCACCTCCTCGTCGAACTTCTTGTGGTAGATGCGCTTCGGCTCGAGGAAGAGGACCGGGTCCGGGTCTTCGAGGGACGCGAGGAGGAGGCCCTTGGTGTCGTAGGGCGTGCCGGGCATGACCACCTTGAGCCCCGGGGTGTGCGCGAAGAGCGCCTCCGTGGACTGGGAGTGGTAGTGCCCGCCCTTGATGCCGCCGCCGGCGGGGGAGCGGATCACCATCGGGCAGGTGTACTCGCCGCCGGAGCGGTAGCGGAACTTCGCCGCCTCGTTCACGATCTGGTCGAACGCGGGGAGGATGAAGTCGAGGAACTGGATCTCGGGGATCGGGTGGAGGCCGTAGAGGGCCATGCCGATCGCGGTGCCGATGATGCCGCCCTCGGCGAGGGGGGTGTCGAAGACGCGCTTCTCGCCGAACTCCTTCTGGAGGCCGTCGGTGGCGCGGAAGACGCCGCCGGTCACGCCGACGTCCTCGCCGAGGATGACGGCCTTCTCGTCCTTCGCGAGAGCGGTGTGCAGCCCGTTGTGAACGGCTTTCAGGATCGTGCTCGCCATGGTTCACCTCTCCCGATCAGAGCGGGAAGTAGCCCTCGTCCTTGCCCGTCAGCTGCCCGGCTTCCTGCGCGCGAAGCAGCCCGTCGCGCTGGACGGCGAGGTCGGCCGGCATCGTCGCGTACACGTCCGTGAACATCGTCTCGAGTGCCGGCGGGCCGACCTTCTCCGCGGCCTTCGCGGCGGCGGCCATCGTCTCCTTCGCGTTGTCGAAGCACTCCTGCTCGAAGTCCTCGTCCCAGAGTTTGCGGCCGGCGAGGAACCGCTGG
>JBDLIY010000691.1:0-1970 GCA_039714635.1 Planctomycetota bacterium | reverse complement strand
CCGAAGGAGCCGGAGAAGGACGAGCCGGCGCCGGAAGACCCGCCGAAGCCGGAAGAGCCGAAAGAAGAGCCGAAGTAGGCCATCGAGAGGAGCGATCCGTGGGCAGCACCTACAAGAAGATCGAAGTCGTCGGCACCTCGAGCACGGACGTCACGGACGCGATCGAGAACGCGATCGCCAAGGCGAACGAGAGCGTGAAGAACATGCGCTGGTTCGAGGTCGTCGAGACGCGCGGCAACGTCCAGGACGGCAAGGTCGGCCAGTACCAGGTCACGCTGAAGATCGGGTTCCGGCTGGAGTAGGCCCCCGCCAGGGCGGGGCGCCGAATCCGGTAAAAACGGTTACGCCTCCGTATTGCCGGATTGGGCGCCGCCCAGCTTCTCGGCCACCCTCTGGATGATGAAGTAGAGCACCGGGACGAAGATCACGCCGATCAGCGTCGCGACCAGCATCCCTCCGAACACCGTCGTGCCGATCGCCTGCTGGCTCTCCCCGCCCGCGCCGGACGCCACGAGCAGCGGGATCACGCCCAGGATGAAGCTGAACGCGGTCATCAACACCGCGCGGAACCGCATCCGCGTGGCCGCCACCGCCGCGTCGGCGATCGACTTGCCCGCGTCCCGCTCCACCTTCGCGTACTCCACGATCAGGATCGCCGTCTTCGTCGAGAGGCCGATGAGAAGCACGATCCCGACCTGCGTGTAGAGGTTGTTGTCCAGCTGCCGGACCATCACCGCCGCCACCGCCCCCATCAGGGCGCCGGGCACCGCGAAGCAGACCGAGAGCGGCAGCGCCCACGACTCGTACTGGAACGCCAGGACGAGGTACACGAGCACGATCGAGAACAGGAAGATCACCGCCATCCCGCCCGTGGCCTTCTTCTCCTGGTAGGAGAGGTCGGTCCACTCGAGGCCCATCTGCGTGGAGAGCTTGTCCCGGGCCATCGCCTCGATCTTCTCCATCGCCTGGCCGGACGTCGTCCCGGTCGAAGCGGAGCCGTTGATCTTGGCCGAGGGGTAGATGTTGAAGTGCGTGACCAGTTGCGGGCCGAAGACCTCCTTCACGTCGGCGAACGTCGAGAGCGGGATCATGGCGCCGTCGCGACTCGCGACCTCCAGCTGGAGGACGTCCCGCGGGTCGTTCCGGTACTCCGCCAGGGCCTGGGTCCGGACCTGGTAGATGCGGCCGGACTCCAGGAAGTCGTTCACGTACGCCGATCCCATGTTGGCCTGCAGCGTCGAGAAGACGTCTCCCAGCTCGACGTTCCGGTCCCGCACCTGTTCCCGGTCGATGTCGACGAAGAGCTGCGGCGTGTTCGCCCGGAAGCCGGAGAACATCCGCTCCAGCCCGTCCTGGGCGTTCCCGTCGGCCATGAACTCCATCGCCATCCGACTCAGCGTGGCCGCTCCCGCCGACCCCCGGTCCTGCAGCTGGAGCGCGAAGCCGCCGGCCATGCCGACGCCGGGCAGGGACGGCGGGGCGAAGGAGACCGCCACCGACTCCTGGATCTGCGACAGGAGGCCGTTGATCTGGCGGACGATGCTGGCCTGGTGGAGCGCCGCCGTGGACCGGTCGCCCCAGTCCGTGAAGGTCACGATGAAGCCGGCCTTGTTCGGCGACGAGGCGTTGTCCAGGAACGAGTACCCGCCGATCCCCACCGCGCCGCGGACGCCGTCGATCGTCTCGATCCCCTTCGACGCCCGGAACATCACCTCGTTCGTGCGCCCCAGCGACGCCCCCTCGGGCAGCTGGATGTTGACGATGCAGTAGCCCTCGTCCTCCTGCGGGACGAAGCCCGTGGGGAGGGCGCCGAAGCCCTGCAGCGCCAGGTACACGAGCCCGACGAACAGGACGAGAGCGACGATCGCCACGCGGATGGTCCGCTTGACGAGCCCCGCCAGGAGCGTCGTGCCCGCGTCGAGGGTGGAGTTGAACCACTTGAACGGGCCGCGGGTCGGGCGCTTCGACGC
>JBDLIY010000690.1:0-1981 GCA_039714635.1 Planctomycetota bacterium | reverse complement strand
GGCGTTGTGGCAGTGGAGGCAGTGGTTGCGGTCGCGGGGGCCGGCCGTGAGGTCCCAGTGCCCGCGCATTCCGCCGTGCGCGCCGTTGTTGTAGTCCTTCCGGATCGCGCCGTGGCACTGCCCGCAGAGATCCATCACGTCCGCGTAGTCCACCGTGCCACCGTCCACCATCCGGAAGTCCTGGAACCGCGGCGGGTTGTGGCACGACTGGCAGGTGAGTTCCCCGTGATCGATCGTGATGGCCTCGTGAAGGCCGGGGATGTTCTTCGCCCGCTCGTACCCCTTGCGCGGCTCGAAGTCGGCGTGACACGTGATGCACTTCACGCGCGCCGGCTTGCCGGAGAACTCCTTGCGCCCGGTGTTCATGCCGAGCTGATCGTGGGGCAGGACGATCTCCGTCCGGAATCGCGGGGCCGTTCCGGCGACGGCCACCGACTTCTTCTGCAACTCCGCCGGGGCGGGAGGGCCGGGACATGCCGCAAGGAGCAGGCAGCAGGAGATCAGGACGCGTCGATGTGCCATGGGGGACCTCTCGGGAAGCGCCTCGACCCCCACTCCTACCGGGCCGATCCGATAAATTCCAGAGAAAACGACAAAAATGTCTTGAATTGGATTTATGGGTATTCATAGTGGTCCCGGACCGGCCGGCGGCATCCCCGCGCCGGTCTCGGAGAGGACCCATGGCCGTCACCGCCCTCGTGCTGACTCTCACCGACGACGAGACCGAGCGCATGGCCGCTCTCTCGGAACTCGCCCGGCAGCCGGGCGTGACCGTCGGCGATCCGTTCGGTGCCCGTTTTCCCGTGGTCGTGGACACGGAATCGACGCGCGAAGACAAGAAGTGTTTCAAGAGGATCGAGGCGCTCGAGGGCGTGCACCTGATCGAACTCGTCAGCGTGGACTACGACGACGACACCCATCCCCGCGACGACGGCAACCAAGCCGGGAGCGCCTCATGATGATGAACCGCCGCGATTTCCTGCGTACGTCCGCCATGGCCGCCGCGGTGGCCGCCGCGTCGCAGGCGACCGGGCCGCTTTCCGCGTTCGCCGCGCCGGCCGACGGGGTGAAGTGGGACAAGGCGCCCTGCCGCTTCTGCGGCACGGGCTGTCACGTCATGGTGGGGACGCGCGAGGGCAAGGTGGTCGGCATCAGGGCCGACCGGGAAGCGGAGGTGAACCGCGGTCTCCTCTGCGTGAAGGGCTACCACGTCGGCCTGGCGCTCTACGGCGAGCGCCGGTTGACGACGCCGCTGCTGAAGAAGGACGGCAAGCAGGTCCCCGTCTCCTGGGACGAAGCGCTCGACATCATGGCCGACCGCGTGATGAAGGATCCCTCCCGGTTCGCGTTCTACGGCTCGGGCCAGTGGACGGTGCCCGAAGGCTTCGCCGCGCAGAAGTTCATGAAGGGCGGCCTTTCCAACAACCACATCGACCCCAACGCCCGCCTGTGCATGGCGTCGGCGGTGACGGGGTTCCTCGCCACCTACGGGGTCGACGAGCCCAACGGGTGCTACGACGACCTCGACGAGTGCGACGTCCTGATCATGTGGGGCAACAACCCCGCCGAGATGCACCCGATCCTCTTCTCCCGCGTCATCGACCGGCGGGCCGCCGGCGACGAGGTGAAGCTGATCGACATCGGCACGCGCCGGACACGGACCACGCGCCAGTGCGACCACTACCTGGAGTTCAAGCCGCACACCGACCTGGCCATCGCGAACGGCATCCTGCACCTGCTGATAGCCAATGGCACCTGGGACAAGAGCTTCGTCGAGAAGCACCTGGCGTTCCGCAAGGACACCGAGAAGGCCAGCCTCTTCGGCCAGCCCTCCACCTTCGAAGAGTTCGTAAAGCATGTGGAGCCATACACGCCCGAGCACGTCGAGGAACTCTCCGGCGTGCCGGCGAAGGACATCCGCCTGCTCGGCGACCTGTTCGGAAAGCGCGACCTGAAAATCACCTCCCTCTGGTGCATGGGC
>JBDLIY010000689.1:0-1984 GCA_039714635.1 Planctomycetota bacterium | reverse complement strand
GGCACGAACGCCTGCCCCACCTTCTTCGAGCTCGTCACCGCCCTCGCCCTCCTCCACTTCGCCCGGCGCGACGTCGACGCCGCCGTGCTGGAGGTCGGTCTCGGCGGCCGCCTGGACAGTACCAGCGCGGTCCCCCACCTGGCGTCGGTCATCACACAGATCGGCCTCGACCACACCGCGATCCTCGGCTCGACCCGCCCCCTCATCGCGCGGGAGAAGGCGGGCGTGGCGCGGCGCGGCGTGCCGATCGTGACCGGCGTGCCGCGGTCGACCCCGGCCGGCCGGGCCATCGCAGGCACGGCGGGGAAAAAGGGCGCCCCGGTCCTCTTCGCGGGAAGCGACTTCCGCCTGCGGACCGGGGAGCCGCGCCTCGCGGACGACCGTCCCGTCACGCCGGTGACGGTCGTCGCCCCGGACGGGGAGCGGATCCGCCTGCGCCCCGCGGTCCTCGGCCGGGCCCTGGCGCGCGATGTCGGCCTCGCCGCGATGACGCTCTCCCTCCCCCGCGTCCGCCGGAAGCTCGATGTTCCCGTGGAGGCGATGGCCACCGGTGCGGCGGCGCTCGCGATCCCCGGCCGCCTCCAGGTGATCCCCGGCCGCCCGCGGATCGTCGTGGACGGCGCCCACAACCCGGATTCCGCCCGTTTCCTCGCGGAGACGATCGAAACGACGTTGCCCTCCCGGAAGGTGGTCGCGATCCTCGGCGGCGGGATCGACAAGGGCCTCCCGGCGATCGCAGCGGAGCTGGAACGGCTCGACCGCCCCGTCCGCTTCGTCTTCACGAGGCCCGCCACGCACCCCCGCGCGGCCGACCCGGAGGTGCTCGCCGACGGACGGAACGCCCGCTGCGCGCCGGACTTCGCCGCCGCCCTCGCCCTCGCCCGGGACCTCGCCGGCCCCGACGACCTGATCGTCGTCTCCGGCAGCCTCTACCTCGCCGGCGAGGCGCTCGCAAAACTGAGTGTCACCCCCCTCCGGTAGATTCCCGTCACCATGACGACGACGAAGACGAAGGACCGGACGATGTTCTTCTGCCGCGAGTGCGGCTCGGAGCAGGCGAAGTGGCACGGGCGGTGTCCTGATTGCCAGGAGTGGGGATCGCTCGCGGAGGCCCCGACCCAGGTCCGAACCCACTCCGGGACTGGTGGTATCGTGCCTCGACCCGGCGAACCCGGAACCCCCATTCCCCTCCGCGAGGTCGATCCGAGCGAGAGCGCGCGCCGATCCACCGGCATCGCGGAACTCGACCGGGTCCTCGGCGGCGGGATCGTGGCCGGCTCCGCCGTGCTCGTGGCGGGCGACCCGGGCATCGGCAAGTCGACGCTGCTCCTCCAGGCGGCCGGCGGCGTCGCGGCCAATCTCGCGGAAGGCGGCGGGACGGTCCTGTACGTCTCCGGCGAGGAATCGCCGGGCCAGATCCGGCTGAGTGCGGACCGGCTGGGAGTGGTCGACGCGGAAGGGGTGCTCCTCCTCGGCGAAACCGACCTCGGCACGATCCTCGGCCACGCCGAGCAGGTCCGGCCGGACCTGTTGATCGTGGACTCGATCCAGACCGTGTACCGGGCCGAGGTGACCTCGTCCGCCGGCTCCGTCACGCAGGTGCGGGAGAGCGCGGCGGCCCTGACGGCCTTCGCCAAGGCGACGGGGATCCCGGTCGTCCTCATCGGCCACGTGACGAAGAGCGGCGAGATCGCGGGGCCGCGCGTGCTGGCGCACGTCGTGGACGCCGTGCTGTCGTTCGAGGGCGACCGCTACCACGCCTGCCGGGTCCTGAGGGGCGTGAAGAACCGGTTCGGCACCACGGACGAGATCGGCCTGTTCGAGATGCGCGAGAGCGGCCTCGCGGAGGTGCGGTCGCCGGCGGGCCTCCTGCTCGGCTCCGGGGCGCCGGGCGCGGGCAGCGTGGTGGCGCCGGCGGTGGAGGGAACTCGCGTCCTGCTGGTGGAGATCCAGGCGCTGTGTTCCCCCGCGCCGGAGGGGATCC
>JBDLIY010000688.1:0-1986 GCA_039714635.1 Planctomycetota bacterium | reverse complement strand
CTTCCGCCCACTGAAGCGCGTGCTCGAACGCTTTGCTCTCTACTACAACCGGACTCGCGGGAGAGCCGGTCACGTGTTCAAGGACCGCTTCCATTCCGCATGCATCCGGTCCGAGACGAGCTTCCTCTGCGTTGTCGCGTACACCGATCACAACCCGATCAGGGCCGGACTCGCGGAGATTTCGACGGACTACGAGTTCGGCAGCGCATCGTCGTATGTCCTCGACCGGGCACCCGCGTGGCTCGATCGGCAGCGGATCGCCCGGTGCGTTCCGGACGCCAATACCGCCACTGGCCAGATTCCGGAGGAGAGCTACCTGCGGACGTTCGGCAAAGTCGACTTCGACTTCGTGAGGGAGCTGATCCGCCGCCGGAGGCACCCCGAGAAACACCAGGACGATCCGCTCGACTGGTTCCTGTCCCCGGACCGTGCACGTCGGATCGGCTGGCTCGTCGAACAGGCCAGGCTGGCGGATGGCTCGAAGGGCGCACGGCTTCTCGCAAAGGCGACGACTTTGAGGGAAGTTCTGGAGACACACACCGATCGCCGGGACTGGCGACGATGCGACCGCACCGGGGACGGGATCGACTGGCGAAGCATGCTGATCGGCCTTCTTCGCCTAGGCTGCGCCAGGAGTTGCCGACAGATCAGCGCGATGCTGCAGATCAGCGAATCGGCCGTCGTGCGTGGGACGCGTCGACACGTCGAGCGCCTGACGACGGACCCGGTCTACCTCGCGATCGCCGAGGAGATCCTTGTCCAGGCGGTGCGACGTACCTTCGCGTTCCTGCCACCGTTTCCCGCAGTCGGGCCGGATGGGGAACTCCGGCGGCCCGGGGACGAATGACATACCGACGCCTGTCAGCGTTCTGCCGGCAAAGCAACGCCTGTCAGCGTTCTGGCGGGTTCTGCCGGCAAAGCGACGCCTGTCAGCCTTCTGGCGTGGATTCAATCGTGCTCTTGATCTCGGCCCGGGTCGGGATCGGGTGGGGGCGGAACCAGGGCATGTAGCGGCCGTTCACGGCGACAGCCGTGGAGACACCGTGGCGGAGGACCGCCGTCCGGTCCTCCAAAACCTGCTTCTCCAGCAGCACGACCGGACCGAGGTCCTCGCAGACCTCCTCCACCAGGCTCACGATGTGGAAGTCCCAGGGACAGTGACCGGATTCGAAGACGTCGACACGCACCCGACCGGGAGGATTGGGGTAGTCCTCCCCGAAAGGCGTCAGCCGCGGCTCCTCCACCTCCCAGAACTTCATGAGCCAGAGGACACGCTCGTCGCCCTCCGGCCACTTGTCGCGGAGCACCTCCTCGAAGCCGAGGACGTCCCAGCGCTTCTGACGGGCGAGGACGACGACACCCTTGCGAGTGGACCAGTCCTTCACACAGGCCGCGACGAGTTCCTTCTCCACCACCTCGCGGTTCTCGGCGTGAGGAACCTGGAGGCAGTTGATGACGAAGAGGTCCTCCCCCTCCACCGGCGTGGGGGCCACCTCGATCGGATAATACTCCAGCAGGCCGACGACGCGAGGGCCGCGGTAGGCGGCCATGGCAGCGGCGCCCTGGCGCATCCGCTCGTGGAAAAAAGCGAGCTTCCCGCGGGTCATCCGATCCGCGCTCTCACTGGACACCGAGGCCTTCCCGTCCAGCGTCCCCGCGAGAATGCAGGGAGAGACGAGATCGGGGAGATTCGCGACCGTGATGTTCCGAATTTCGAGGGTGTCCATGACCTAAGCTCCCCCGCACGAAGGGCTTAGTGGCGCCCCGCCCCGCGGGGCCCCAAAAACCAAAAAATCCAAAATAACCACCAGAATATCAACCCCGCCGACGGGGCATCCTGCTATCCTCTTTATCGGCCAGGGGCCTTCCATTTCACTCCACATTTTCCCCTTTTCTCCATAGGTTCCCTGGCCGACCAACCCCGGGCGTCCGGTTCCCCCACCGGGCGCCCGATCTCTATTTCGATCGCCCCCCGCTCGGGGAAAA
>JBDLIY010000687.1:0-1992 GCA_039714635.1 Planctomycetota bacterium | reverse complement strand
CGAGCGGTACTTCCTCTCCGTCGGCGACGACGACGAACTGGCGCAGACCCGCGCCCGCCTTGCGAGCGCCTACGAGAGCGCCGGCCAACACGGTCTGGCCCTCGCCGTCGGGGAGGCCACCGAGGCCTTCTTCCGGGAGAAGGAGGACCGGCTCAGCCTGGCGGAGATCCTGGGAGTCCTCTCCTCGATCCATCGGCGACTGGGGCACTACCGGAAGGCGCAGGAGTGCATCCGGGAGGCGCAGAAGTGCGACCCCGACGGCGAGGTCCTGTCACCCGGCATCATCGCCGACAGTCTCGGCGAACTCCACCTCCTGGGAGGTTCGCCGCCGGAGGTGGCCCGGAAGAACTTCCAGAAGGCCCTGCTCCACGCGAAGGACGGCGACGACCGGTTCGGAGAACTGAAGGCGCGCCTGAACCTGGCCCGGGTCTCGCTCCATGAAGGGAAGAACGAGGCCGTCCTGAAGGCCTGTCGCGGGCTCCTCGCCGACTTGACCGACTTCGACGCTTACCGGGCGAGAGTCCATTGTCTCGCCGGACGCGCGCGGTTTCGTGGGAAGGATCTGGACGGAGCGCGGACGGAGTTCGAGGCGGCGATCGCCGCGGCGGGGCGCGTTTCCGAGGAGGGGAGGATCCCCGCCGCCCACCTGGGACTTGCCCGGATCTGCTCGGACCGGGAGGAGTGGGCCGGGGCGCTCGACCACCTGGAGACGGCATTCCGCTATCTCGGCTGCGGCTCGCACGAGCGGGACCCCCTGTCCACCATCGAGCAGCGGTCGCACTACGGGGAGCTCTTCGACTTCGCCCTCGAGGTGGCGTTCCGCCAGGGGGACCCCGCCCGCACCCTCGAGATCATCGAGAGGACGAGGGCCGGGGTCATCGTGGAAGGCCTGGGCGGACGCGAAGCCCTCGTCGCGCAGTCTCTGCCCGCCGCACTCCGGGCGGAGCTGGACGACGCGAGGGCGCGTCTCGCCATCGCCCAACGGCAGCTCCAGGCCGCCGTCACGGCCGGAAACCTCCCGGCGGCGCGCCGCGCCGTGAAACAGGTGCATCGGGAGCAGGACGCCTACCGGCTGGCCCTCGAGCCGACGCAGCGCGGAACTCCGGCGGCCGTTCTCTCCGGAAAGACACCGGTCCGGAGCCTCGCGGCACTCCAGTCTGACCTGGCAAAGGACCAGGCTTTCGTCCACTACGCCCTCGCGGGAGAGCGCCTCCGGGCCCTGGTGGTGACGAAGAAGGCGGCCACCCGCCATGATCTCGGCCCCCGGGAACTCGCGCTCGCGGCGGCGAAGGCGCTCCGGGATGAACTCGAATCGGGTCGCGACCCGAAGACGGCCGGAGAGATCCGGGCGCTGCTGATCGCGCGTCTCGGGCTCCCCGCGGCGGCCCGGCGCATCGTGATCAGCCCGGCCGGCCCGCTGGCCTGCCTGCCGTTCGGGATCATCGAGCCGGACCGCTCGTTCTCGTTCGCACCCTCGGCGACCGCGTGGTCGATGCTCAAGAGGGCGGCCGTCGATCCAGGCGACGGCGTGCTCGCGATGGGTGATCCCGCCTACGCCGTCGGCGCCGCACCCCCCGCGGCGGGAGCGTACCGCGGAACCGTGCAGCTGACCTCCCTCCCCGGGACCCGTCGGGAGGTCCTCTCCGCGACCGGCCCCGGCGACGTCCGCCTGCTCGGAAAGGACGCCACTGAGCAGCGGCTCCTCACGGAGCTCTCCGCGGGGAAACGGTGGCACTCCGTCCACTTCGCCTGCCACGGCTTCTACGATCGCCGCCGTCCGGCCTGGTCGGCCCTGGCCCTCTCACCCGGTGACGTCGAGGACGGTTTCCTGACGGTCGTGGAGATCTTCGGTCTCCGGGTCCCGTCCGACCTCGTCGTCCTCTCCGCCTGCGAGACCGGCCTGGTCGGCGCTGAGCTGCCCGACGAGGTGGTGGGATTGGCGGCGGGATTTGTGCAGGCCGGGGCGGCCGGCGTCGTCTCCACCCTCTGGGC
>JBDLIY010000686.1:0-1997 GCA_039714635.1 Planctomycetota bacterium | reverse complement strand
AACCGCGCTCGTTGAAGGGCGCCCGCCTCGGCGTCGTCCGGGCCTGGCACGGCGCGAACGCCGACGCCGACGAGGTCTTCGAGGCGGCGCTGGCGGCCTTGAAGAAGCGCGGGGCCGTGCTCGTCGAGGTGAAGCTGCCCGAATCCCTCTCGAGCCTCTGGCCGGCACTGGGGCCCGTCGTCGACGCGGACTTCGGCCCGCAGATCGCCGAGTACCTGGCGACGCTCCCGGAGGGCGCTCCGCGGACCGTCGAGGACCTGATCGCGCGCGCGGAATCGCCGGAGATCGCCTCCTCGGCCACGCCGCTGAACCCCGCGCGGATCCAGGGCTTCAGGGACTGCGTCGCTTCGGGCGGGATGGAGAGCGCCGGCCGGAAGAAGAGCATCGAGGAGCTCCTGCCCGCCGCGCGGGGGCAGGTCATGGAGTTGATGACGAAGTCCGACGTGAGGGCGCTCGTCTTTCTGACGATGCCCTGCCCGGCGTCCGTCCGCCACGACGCGGAGGACCCGACGTACGTCTGCGAGATCGACGACCCGTACCGCCCGTGCTACCTCGCCAGTTCGACGGGGTTCCCGGAGATCACGGTCCCGGCCGGCTTCACGAAGAGTGACGCGATGCCGATCGGCCTGTCGTTCTTCGGCCGCCCGTTCTCCGAGGAGACGATCGTGGGCCTGGCTTTCGATTTCGAGCAGGCGACGCGCGCCCGGCGGGTCCCGGCCCACACCCCGCCTCTTCCGAACGAGGAGAAGTGACATGTTCCGCTTCACGCTGATCGCCGTCCTGATGCTCGTCATCCTCCCGACCGCCTGGGCGCAGGTGGAGCCGCCGGCCCCGGAAGAGCCGGCCCCCGAGGAGCCGGCTGTGGAGGAGCCGGCCGTGGAAGAGCCGGAGGCCGTTCCGCTGACGGAGAAGGAGGAAGTCGTCGAGCCCGAGGAGGGTTCCGATCTCGACGCGGCGGTGGAGGAGCTCCTGAGCGAGGAGGGCCTGAAGGCCGGCGATACGACCCTGAAGTTCGGCGGGGCCATCTGGGTGAACTACTCCGCCCAGCAGTGGAAGACCGATACGCCGGGCAAGGTGCGGGGCATGAACTTCGACAACCTGCGCCTCTCGCTCGACGGGGACTACAAGGAGAAGCTCTACTTCTCCGCCCAGTACCGCCTCTACTCGTACACGCGCGCGATCCATCACGCGTACTTCGGCTACCAGCTGGACGACGAGAACAAGTTCGAGCTGGGCATCCTCCAGGTGCCGTTCGGGCTCCAGCCGTATGCGACGCACAGCTTCTGGTTCGGCCTCGGGTACTACGTCGGCCTGGAGGACGACTACGACGCCGGCCTGCGCTGGCATCACTCGGGCGGCGGTCTTTCCGTCGACCTCGCGTTCTTCCTGAACGAGGAATACAACGACGCGACGAACCTCGAACGCTACTCGGTGGACGTCGTGCGCGTGGGGGACCAGCAGAACGAGGAGGTCAACCAGTTCAACGCGCGGGTGGCGTACGACTTCTCGGGGGACGAGGACACCACGACGGAGTTCGGCCTCTCCGGCCGCTGGGGGATTCTCGACAACCTGATCACGGACGACACGGGCGACTACTGGGCGGCGGCGGCGCACTTCAAGGGCCGTTACGGCGCCTGGAACCCGGAGCTCCAGGTCAGCCGCTACGAGTATCACCCGGAGAACCCGGTCGGGGTGGACGACACGACGGTACTGATGGGCAACCTGACGTCGACGCGTCTCGTGGCGGCGAAGGGGACGTTGCTCAACGCGAACTTGCGCCGGTTCTTCGAGGTGAACGAGGGCGTCTTCGACCGCTTCAACGTCTACGTGAACTACAGTTGGCTCGCGAAGGACGAGGACGGCTTCCTGGACTCCCACCTGATCAACCCGGGCGCCGTGCTGGAGTTCGGCCCGTTCTGGGTCTGGATCGACTTCCTGTTCGGGAAGAACTGCTGGTACCTGAACGACTCGGAGGCCGCGAGCGGCATGGGCGCCGG
>JBDLIY010000685.1:0-2013 GCA_039714635.1 Planctomycetota bacterium | reverse complement strand
CGGCGTGCGTAGCCGTCGTCGCGGGGGATAATGAAGGCGTGCCTGACCTAGTTGGAGGCCGAAGGGGGGTCGCATGAGCGCCGGGGACCGCGAGGGGTGTGGGCTCGAACCCGGGACTTCGCTCGATGACTCTCTCATCATCGAAGACTTCATCGCCGCCAGCGGGTTCGGCTGCGTCTTCCGGGGCCGGGAGCTGGTCACGCGCGAGACCGTCGCGGTGAAGTGCCTGAAGACCGAATGCCAGGCCAAGGCCTACAGGCGAAGGCAGTTCGCCAACGAGGCCGACGTCTGGGAAGCTCTCGATGATCACCCCGCGATAGTCCGCTTCATCCGCCGGATCGTCGATGGAAAGGCGCTCTACCTCGTCCTCGAGTACTGCGACCGGGGAACGCTCCACGACCTCATCAACGACGTGTATCCGAGCGGGCTTCCCCCCGCCCTCGCAGCCAGCACCTTCGTCAGTCTCTGCGCTGCCCTCGAACACGTGCATCGCGCGGGGTTCGCGTTCCGCGACCTCAACCTGGGGAACGTCCTGTACTGCTCTGCCGACGGGACGCTGGAGGCGAAGCTTACCGACTTTGGCCTGGCCTGCAGGGCGGGCGACCCGGGGGAGAGGTTGGGGTTGCCCGACGTGAACGCGCCCGGTCAGGAGCACTTCACCGCCCCGGAGCAGTGGTGTGGCTCGACGGCGCCGTGCGAGGACGTTTACGCCCTCGGCGCGGTCGGCTGGACGATCCTGACCGGCGCCGTTCCCTTCGAGGCGCCGCAGGAGATGCTGTGTCCAGAGTCCGAGGGGGAGTGGTACGCGTACCGGCGGGCGCTCATGAAAATGCACCGGCGGCAGCACCCGAGGGATCCCCGGGAGCTTCGGCCGGATGTACCGGAGGGGGCCGCGGAGGCGATCCTGGCTTGCCTCGAGAAGAAGCCGAAGAAGCGCCCGGCAGACCTTGGCCGGCTGGCGACCGACTTCGCCGGGGACTGCCGCGATTGGGCCCGGTAGTCCGGCTGGGGTTCGTCGCTGCGCCCCGCGGGAAGAGAATGGGTGTGCACTGCGGACGAAGTTCGGTGGGGCTCGACGGCAGCCAAGGGGGGAGCATGGTGGAGTACCGGAACATCCTGTTCTGTACGGACTTCTCGAAGAACGCAGATCGTGCCTTCGAGGATGCGACTCACCTTGCGTCTTTGTCGAGCGGGTACCTGTATGTCCTGCATGTGGTCCCCGCCAGGGGACGGCGCATGACTGCGGCGCTATGGTCGGCCGAAGAAGCCGAAGAAACCGACGAGGCCGACGAGGCCAGAGTCCTCGACTTCCTGGAGCGCACCTATGGGGGCAAGACGGCGGTGGCGCACGAGGTCGCGGTGAGACACGGCAACGAGGCCGAGGAGATCCTGAAGTTCGCCGACGCGCACGACGTGAAGGTGATCGTCATGGGGGCGAGGGGCATGGGCCGTCTGAGCGGTCTGCTCGGCCCTGGCAGTGTCGCGGACAAGGTGATGCAGTCGGCGAAGATCCCAGTCCTGCTCGTGCCCAAGTATGAGTACGAGGAGTACCGCGACAAGGTGAGAGAGCAACTCGCGCGACACAGAGGCATCCCGCTGAGGACCGACGTCGGTCTGGTGCTCAAGCACGTGCGCGAGACGCAGGAACGCGAGCGCCCGGCGCACGGGGGCAAGCCCGAGTAGAAGCTGCCCGAACTGCTGGGCACGTCACGGCAAGAGGGCCACGGGGTGCCGCTCCTTCCCGGTGACCTCAGTGATCGCTGGGTACTCTGAGGACCCGCTTCTCGAGTAGGTACTGCACGACCTGCGCGACGGCGTCCACGTCGTTCACCGCTTCGCGTGGCCTGCCGTAGCGGCGCCTGAAGCAGTGCCTGTACAGCTCGGCGAACGTCGGGTACTTGTAGCCGCTGAGGTCGGGGAGGGTGATCCGGCAGGTCCGCTTGGTGCTCTTCATGGTGCAGACACGAATGTTGTCGTTGAAGGGCAGCTCGAGCCCCAGGCGGTACGCTTCGC
>JBDLIY010000684.1:0-2013 GCA_039714635.1 Planctomycetota bacterium | reverse complement strand
CGACCGTCACCCCCCTCGGGAGTCAGGGCAAAACCAGCGTAGCTCGCGCGAGGGCCCTGAGTCCGATCAATCCGGGAATCTCCATGCCCGACGCATGGCCGGCGTCGGGGCGGGCACTCTCTCCGTCACATTGAGAGCCCCTCGCCCTCCTTCTCATTCCGAGAGGATGTGGATTCTGGTGATTTCGCTCGTAAGTGCTTGGTGGGCAGCGAGTTGAGATTTCCTCCCTGACTGGCCCGCGCGTTGCTTCTCCTCCCAGCGCAAGGAGGCAGCAGAAGGGATCGGGTCTTACGCGGGAGTCACGCATGTCTGGAGTCATCAACACAGCACTGGAGTTCATCTTCCAGTACGCGGTCGAACTCGGCTGCGGGCTGGGACTCTTCGTCATCCTCGTGATTCTCTACAAGATCCTGTCGCGGCCCCCGCGCAGCCTCACGGACCCGCGGAGCACGATCAGCAGCAACGACGTGACCGCGGAGTTCAACCGCGGTCCCGACGACGTCCGTCGGCGGTACCAGTCGATCGTCGACGACATGAACGAAGACAACCGGCACCTCAAGGAGCGCATCGCCCACCTGACGAACCTGAACTCGATCCTCGCGCCGCTCATCAAAGAGCTGAATGCGAACGTGGACAGGGACCGAATTGGGCCGATCGTGCTCCGGGTGCTGGAACGGGTCTTCACCCCGAAGCAGGCGCTGTTCTTCGTGTCCGACCAGCCGGAGGAGTTCCTCACCCTGGTCACGGGCTTCGGCCTGCAGGACGTGCACGAGGGCTACCAGCAGTCCTTCGGGGAAGGGTTTGCGGGGGTCGTCGCGAAGAAGCGGGTCGTCATGGCGAAGGACGACATGCGCTACGAGTCGAACCTGACGCGACAGCGCATGACGGACACCGAGCCGTCGGTTTTCAAGACCGACGTCGCGGCGCCGATCGTCCACCTGGGCCGGACCCTCGGCGTGCTCTGCATCGGCGGCGTGGGGAAGCTCAGCGAGGACGACCGGAACCTGTTCGGGATGATCGGGGACATGGTGGGGCTCGCCCTCACCAACTACATCCAGTACCGGAAGATCCAGGAGCTGGCGAACTCCGATCCGATGACCCGGATCTACAACAAGGGCTACTTCATCAAGCACGCGACGGCCGAGTTGAAGCTCGCCCGTTCCGGCCAGTGGGACATGGCCGTGCTGATGCTCGACCTCGACAATTTCAAGCACTACAACGACACGAACGGCCACCTCGCCGGCGACAAGCTTCTCCAGTCGATCGCGGGCATCCTGCGCGAGGAAGTGCGCGAACAGGACACGGTGGCGCGTTTCGGTGGAGAGGAGTTCGTGATCCTGCTCCACCAGGTCGGCGGCGAGTTGGCCTTCGAAGCCGCGGAGCGCATCCGCAAGGCGATCGCGGAGTTCCCGTTCCCCAACGGCGGCAGGCAGCCGCTCGGCCGCGTCTCCGCCAGCATCGGCATCTCCACGTTCCCCGACGACGCGATGGATCTCGAGGTGCTGATCGGGAAGGCGGACCAGGCGATGTACGCGGCGAAGAAACAGGGGCGCAACCGCGTCGCGGCCGCCGTGAACGACATCGAGCGGATCGACTTCTCCCGGGAAACCCGGGCCGAGACCGAGGCCGACGTGGCCGCGGTCGGCGAAGAGAGAGAGTAACGGGTCCTGTGCGCCGGCGGCGTGTCGCCGCCATCGCGCCGCGACATCTGTCGTCCGTCGGGTTCAGCCCGGCAGGACGGTGCCCGCGTAGGTGATCGCGCCCGGTCAGACGGGGCAGGGCCCTCCGAACACGGGGCCGGCGGAAGCCGGCCCCGGTTCACATTCCGGGCTCACTCTCCCGCGACGTGGACGAGCACGTCCCGCCAGCCCTCCCGGCTCCATACCACCGTCGTCTTCCGGCCGGAGAGATCCCGGATGCGGTCCAGCCTCTTCTCGTCCGTGAAGATCAACGCCGGGCGGAGCTTCCACCACCGGGCGCGGAACACGGATGGCTCGGGGTAGAGTTCCCGGA
>JBDLIY010000683.1:0-2013 GCA_039714635.1 Planctomycetota bacterium | reverse complement strand
CAACACGACGGGATCCATGGTGTTGCCGTCGGCGAACGTGGTCAGCCGGAGCGTGAGCCCTCCCGGCACGCTACTCGAGGCAGTACTCGAGGATGGAAGCCATCTCGTCGCGGAGCTTCTCGCGGGAGACGATCCGGTCGACGAAGCCGTGATCCATCAGGAACTCCGCCGTCTGGAAACCCTCCGGCAGGTCCGTGCGCAAGGTGGTCTGGATCACGCGGGGGCCGGCGAAGCCGATCAGGGCGCCGGGCTCGGCGAGGATGAAGTCGCCCAGGGCCGCGAAGGACGCCGTCACGCCGCCGGTGGTCGGGTTGGTGAGGACCGAGATGTAGGGGCAGCCCGGCTCTTTGCGGAGCTTCGCGATGGCCGCGCTGGTCTTGGCCATCTGCATCAGGGACAGGGCGCCCTCCTGCATGCGGGCGCCGCCGGAGGCGGAGAAGACGATGAGGGGCAGGCGCTCTTCGAGGGCGCGCTCCACGGCCTCCGTGATGCGCTCGCCGACGACCTGGCCCATCGAGCCGCCGAAGAACTTGAAGTCGAGAACGCCGATGACGGCGCGGATGCCCTTGATGGTTCCGGTGCCGACCAGGGCGGCCTCGGAGAGACCGGTCTTCGCCTGGGCCTTCTCGATCTTGTCCTCGTAGGACTCGTTGGTGCTGAACTCGAGGATGTCCCAGGGGCGGTACTCTTCGCCGAAGGACGAGAAGGTCTCCTCGTCCATGGTGATGTCGATTCGCTTGCGGCCCGTGATCTTGTCGTGGAACTCGCACTCCGGGCAGACGCCGAGCCTCTCCTGCACCTGTTTGCGGTAGACCATCTTTCCGCAGGCCGGACACTTGGTCCACAGCCCGCTCGGCATGTCCTTCTTCTTGCGGAACGCGAATCCCATCAGACTCTCACCCTTCCGTTCATCGTGACCGTCTCGACGTGCCCCATACGACTCGTCAGTCGGAACAATTCGTCGGGGGGACACTCTCCGAGATGGCAGTGGACCAGGCCGATCACCGCTTCCGGCGCGACGACGGCGACCGTGCCCTTCCGGTGCTTTCTCAGAATCGTATTCGTCGCCGCCTTCGTGCGGCGCAGTGCGTCCTCCATCTCCTCGCCGCCGGGCGGCGTGATGCAGAACGGGTCACGCTGCCAGGACTCGTAGGCGCGCGAGAAACGCTGCCGCACGTCCACGAGCATCTGGCCTTCCCACAAACCATACGACAGGCCCCGCAAGCCCGACAGGACCTTCAAAGGCAGCCCCACGCCCTTCGCGACGATCTCCGCCGTTTCCCGGGAGCTCCGGTTCCCGGCGGAATAGACGGCTTCCACGGCACCGGACCCGGCCGCCACCCGTCGGGCGTCGGCTCGGCCGCGATCCGTCAGAGGGAGATCCACGTCTCCCTCCAGCCGGCGATCGCGGCGGAAAACGGTCTCCGCGGCGCGGATCAGGACCAGGCGGAATGCACCTTCTTCCGCCGGCCCCGTCAAGCTATCCGATGGTGAACTCATCCAGTGTGAACTATCGGTGGTTCCGGCGAGCCGCTTCAGCCGTCTCTGTCAGACGGCGCACCGCCGTACCCGGATCAGCCGACCCGAATACCGCACTGCCGGCCACCATAATGTTCGCCCCAGCCTCCGCACAAGCCCCGATCGTGCCCTCCGCCACGCCTCCATCCATCTCGATGTCGCCCTCGAAACCGAGTTCTCCCTTCAGCGCGCGGACCTTGTCGAGTTGCTCCGGCATGAAGCTCTGCCCGGAGAAGCCCGGGTCGACGCTCATCACCAGGACCATGTCCACCAGCGGCAGGTGGTCCCGGATGCTCGAGAGCGGCGTCGCGGGGCGGAGCGTCACGCCGGGCTTCGCGCCGAGCGCGCGGATCTTTTCCGCCGTCTCCGGCGTCCCCTCGCGGGATTCCACGTGGTAGGTGATCAGGTCGGCGCCCGCCTTGACGAACGCCTCCGCGTATCGCCCCGGCTCCTCGATCATCAGGTGAACGTCGAGCGGCACGGTCGCGACCTTCT
>JBDLIY010000682.1:0-2023 GCA_039714635.1 Planctomycetota bacterium | reverse complement strand
GCGCCGCGTGCCGCCGGATCGGCGCGGCGATGGGCAAGGCGACCGGTAGCGCGTGCGTCACGAACGTCTGGATCCCGGACGGTTCGAAGGACACGCCCACCGACCGGCGGAGACCACGCGAACGGCTCGCGGAGAGCCTGGACGCCGTCTTCGCGGAGGAGATCGACCCGGCGCTGAACCTCGATTCCGTGGAGTCGAAGCTCTTCGGAATCGGCTCCGAGTCCTACGTCGTCGGCAGCCACGAGTTCTACCTCGGCTACGCGATCCGGCGAGGGAAGCTCCTGTGCCTCGACACGGGACACTTCCACCCCACCGAGTCCGTCGCGGACAAGATCTCGGCGGTCCTCGCGCACCTCGACGGCGTCCTCCTCCACGTCAGCCGCGGCGTCCGGTGGGACAGCGACCACGTCGTGACGCTGACCGACGACCTGACGGCGCTGGCGCGGGAGGTCGTGACCGGCGGCTACCTGGACCGGGTCCGCATCGGCCTCGACTACTTCGACGCGAGCATCAACCGCGTCGCCGCCTGGACGATCGGCGCGCGGAACATGCGCAAGGCGCTCCTCGTGGCGATGCTCGACCCGGTGGAGAAGCTGCGGAAGCTCGAGGCGGACGGCGACCTCACGGGACGGCTCGCGCTGATGGAGGAGGCGAAGACGATGCCGATCGGCGCGGTGTGGGATCGGTTCTGCCGGCGGGAAGGAGCGCCCGTCGGCCCGGAGTGGCTCGAGACGGTCCGTGCGTACGAGCGCGACGTGCGGAGCGCGCGGGAGGGACAGGCCTGATGGAAACGCTCGTCGACTCGCTGGTCCGCACGGCGCGCGACCTCTGGATCAAGGGCTGGGCGGAGAGGAACGCGGGCAACGTCTCGCTGCGGGTGGAACCGGACGTCGCGGTCGACGCCGGGCCGCGCGAGGAGCCCTGGCGCCCGATCGGCGCCGTCCTGCCGAACCTCGCCGGGGAGCGCTTCCTCTTCACGGGGACCGGGAGCTTCATGCGGAACATCGAGCGCGACCCCGAGCGCGGGATCGGCCTGGTCGAGGTCGACGCCGCTGGCGAGTCGTTCCGGATCGCGTGGGGCCTGACGGGCGGAGGGCTGCCGACGAGCGAACTGATGCCGCACCTGTGCGCGCACGCCGCGCGGATGGCGGTGACGGGCGGCGCGGACCGGGCCATCATCCACACCCACCCGCAGAACCTGATCGCGCTGACGTACGCGCTCGACCTCGACACGACGAAGCTCACGCGCCTGCTGTGGGAGATGCACACGGAGTGCATCGTCGTGTTCCCGATGGGCTGCGGCTTCGTGCGCTGGCGCATGCCCGGCGGGCGGGAGCTCGCGGAGGCCACGGCGGAGGTGCTGGGTCGCCGGACGATGGCGATCTGGCAGCACCACGGCATCGTCGCGGCGGGGCCGGATCTCGAGCACGCCTTCGGCCTGATCGAGACGGCGGAGAAGGCGGCGGAGATCTACGTGAAGGCCGCCGCGCTCGGCCCGGTGCCCCACCGCCTCACGACGGAGCAGCTGACGGCGCTGGCCGCGAACTTCGGCGTGGAGCCCGACCGGGAGATTCTGGGGCCTGACCCCAATGGGGTCTGACCCCATGCGACCGGGATTCTGGCGATTGAGCCTTGATCCCCCTATCACGGGGTCCATGCCGACCACGCCGCTGCGCGAGAGTTACATCGCCCGGTTCCCCCCTACGCCGCTCGCGCCCGTTTCGCTCGCGGACGACGATCCCGTCATCTGGTGCAAGCTCGGGTACCTCAATCCGTCGGGCTCCACCAAGGACCGGATCGCGCGGCACATGCTCGAGAAAGCCTGGCGCCGCGGTGAAATCGACAGGCGGCTCTTCCGCCTGATAGGACGGGACGAACTGGCGGATGACCACGAGTCGTTTTCCGCGTGGACCCGGGGTGCTCTTCCGCGTCATTCAGGATGCGGCTCGAACCGGATCGAGAATTACCGGTTCGAGACGAAGAGAGAAGGGTCGGCGTGCTTCCCGGCCATCATCCCCGACCG
>JBDLIY010000681.1:0-2027 GCA_039714635.1 Planctomycetota bacterium | reverse complement strand
AGCGGGACCTGTTCGATCCACGTGAGTTCGACGATCGTCCGGACTCTCGGCAGGACGGGGAAGACCGAGAGGCGGAAGCGGTTCCTGCCGATCTTCTCCACCAGCGCGGGGTCGCGCCGGCTCGACACGATCTGGTCGTAGATCGCCCGCGCGCGGCTGCGCTCGACGAGGAGCCCTTCCAGTCGCTGGCCTCCGACTTCCATCGCCACGTCGACCAGGGCCGCGTCCTCCGGCAGGGGGAAGACGTAGATCGCCTCGAGCGCCCGGCCGTGGGGGTTGACGAAGGTCTGGCGGAGGGTGGTCTTCGCGAGGCCGTCCGCGATTTCCACGGAGACCTCGTGCTCGCGGACCTTGATGGGGGAGCCGCCGTTGCGGGGGATCAGCATCCCCGCCGCTCCGGCGGTCGGAGCGATCAGGAAGAGGAAGACGGCAGCGACGACGGCGCAGACCGACCGTGAGCCCCGGGTACCCGACATGACACTGTCCTTCTGACCGGCGGTGCGCGCTGTCCCTCCAAGCTAGCAGGGATCGCCCGCCCTGCCGGGGGGAAACGCCGAAAACCCCGCCGCCGCTTTCAGCGCGTGATGACCTCCACTTTCCGGATGACCGGCGGCTGGATCGGGCGGGACTTCTCGTGGCTGCGCGGATCCGTCTCCACGGCCTCGAGGGCCTCGAGCGTCTTCTTGCCCTCCACCATCTTCCCGAACGCCGCGTAGGCGCCGTCGAGGCTCGGGCGGGGGCCGAACATCACGAAGAACTGACTGCCTCCCGAGTTCGGAGCCTCGGAGCGCGCCATCGAGAGGACGCCGCGGTCGTGCTTGACGGTCGCGTCGATCTCCCGGTGGATGCAGTAGCCCGGTCCGCCGGTCCCGTTCCCCTTCGGGTCGCCGCCCTGGGCCATGAAGTCCGCGACGATCCGGTGGAACGTGAGCCCCTCGTAGCGTCCCGCCTTCGCGAGCGTGAGGAAGTTGAGCGTGGTGTTGTAGGTGGCGTCCGTATTGAAGGTGAAGACCATCTCCCCCTCGGAGGTCACCATGCGCGCCGCGATCTCCTTCTTCCCCTCCGGAGCGACGACCTTCACCACCACGTCCCCGGACTTGAGAATCGCCGGCCCCTTGCCCTTGGGGAGCCCGGTGTAGAGCGCCCGGAAGGTCAGCTCCCCGGTCCGGATCGCGAGCACGGGAAGTTCGAGTTCGAGGGGGTGGCCGCGCTTCAACTCCTGCATCGGCGGCTTGTCGTCCCTGACCGAGACCCGGCCTTTCGCGGACTTCTGCACCTGTCCGTAGATCCGCGTGATCGTCCGCTTCTTCCCGCCGATGTCCACGCGCAGCGACACCGAGTTGCGCGCGAGGCGGAGCGCGTTGACCTGGTGCGCCTTGCCCTTCCTCTTCGCCAGCGTCACGGTGAACGGGATCGGCTTCCCGAGGTCGATCTCGCCCTCTTCCACCGTCAGTTTCAGGTCGTATTCCGGCCGGTCTTCGGCGACGGCGCCGCCGGCGGCCATCAGTGGAATCAGGGCGATCAGAAGGAGAAAGATTCGCAGGATCATCGTCGGACAAAGCCTCCGTCGGGGAAAGTCATCATTATAGTGGATGGTCCGACCAGCGCTGCAGACGGTGTTACATTGAGTCGGGGCTTGACAAGGTCTGGTGAAATCATGAAACGCTTCGCGACCCTTCTCCTCGCGCTCCTCTTCGTCGTCGGATTCTCCGTTTCCCTCTACGGCCAGGGCCTGCCCGGCCAGTACCGCGGTCCCGGCAACGGGCCCGGCGGGGGGGCCGGAGACGACGGCAAGGACGGCGGCGACCTCGACAAGCCCGACGGCAAGGACGGCGGCGTTCCCGACCCCGAGCCGCCCGCTCCACCCTCCGGCGGCGGTGACGATTCCGGCGGCGGTGGCGGGAGTGGCGGTGGGAGCGGCGGTGGGAGCGGCGGAGAGAGTTCGCCCCCGGCGAAGGACGGCGACGGCGAGGACACGCCGGGGGACAACGACCCCGGCTCCGGCGGCGGGGACGCCCCTCCGCCGA
>JBDLIY010000680.1:0-2030 GCA_039714635.1 Planctomycetota bacterium | reverse complement strand
CTTCACCTTCGCCCGCTCGGACGATAGAATAGCCTGACCTGATTGAATTTTCAGTAATTAATGAAAATAAGGGGCGGGCCGTGAACCTCTCCGAAGCGAAGGCCGAGTTCGTCCGGGCCTGGGGGCAGTTCGGGACCGAGTGGGGGATCAACCGGACGATGGCGCGGATCCACGCGCTCCTGCTGGCGTCGCCGGCGCCCCTCGATACGGACCGGGTCATGGGCGAACTCGGCGTCTCCCGGGGGCACGCGAACACGAACCTCCGCGGCCTGGTGGATTGGGGCGTGGTGCGTAAGGTCCAACGGCCGGGTGTGCGGAAGGACCTCTACGAGGCGGAAAAGGACATGTGGGAGGTCGCGCGCCGGGTGGCGGAGCGGCGCCGGAGCCGGGAGCTGGATCCGATCCTGCGGGCCGTCTCCCGCCTGGCGGTCGCGGAACCCGGCCGGGGCGAGGATCCGGGCGAGGCGCGCGCCTTCCGCCGCCTGATGAAGGACATCGGTCGGGTGGGGAAGGACGCGGGGCGGCTGCTCGGCCTCGTGACCGCCCTGGACCGGGGCGGCTTCTTCGGGCGCCTGCTGCGGTTGGGACGCTGAGGCGGGAGTTGGGGAATCGGCGGTATGGAAGGAATGTTCCCGTCTCGGTATCATCCGGCCATGGCAGATCCGGGGCAGACGTGCTGGGAACTGATCGAGGGGGCGGCGTCGGGGACCGAGACGGACCGGGCGGAGTTCGTGCGGCGGTACGGTGAGGTCGCCCGGTCCTACCTCGCGCAGCGGTGGCGGACCTCCCCCGTCCTCCAGGAACTCGACGACGCGGTGCAGGAGGTCTTCGTCGAGTGCTTCCGCGAGAACGGCGTCCTCTCCCGCGCCGACCCCGAACGCTCCGGTGGCTTCCGCGCCTACTACTTCGGCGTGATCCGCAACGTCGGCCGCCGCTGCGAGCAGCAGCACCGCCGGCGCACCCTCGGCCACACGCCGGACGGCTACGACGTCACGAAACTCCCCTCCCGCGAGGAGGGCCTCGCCCGCGCGTTCGATCGGGCCTGGGCGAAGGCGATCATGAAGCAGGCGGGGGAGCACCTCCAGGCGCTCTCGAAGGACGGCGGCCCCGAGGCGGCGCAACGCGTCGAACTGCTCCGGCTGCGCTTCTACCAGGACCGGCCGATCCGCGAGATCGCCGAACTCTGGGAGGCCGATCCCGCCGTGCTCCACCGGCAGTACGCCCGCGCCCGCAAGGAGTTCGAGGCCGCGCTCTTCGACATCGTCGGCCGGCACCACGCCGGCACGCCGGGCGAGATCCGCCGCGAGGGCGAACGCCTGCTGACCCTCCTCTGATACCGAGACGTAAACATTCCTTCCATTCCCCCGGAATCCGCATCCGCCGCCTGGTGGTATTGGTGATTTGGAAGGAATGTTTGCGTCTCGGTATTCGCGCGCGAAAACGCCTCCCCGTTTGAACCTGAGGGTGAAAGGGGAGGGAAAGATGGCAGAGGGGAAAGGACGGAGTGAGCGGCTCGATGCCGGACTGAGGGCGGCCTTCGGCGCAGGGGAAAACGGTTGGGGGGAGAACGTCCCCCCGGCCGGCGCCGAGGCCCCCTCCGTCGTCGAGTCGCTCGGGTTCGGCGCACCGCGCGTCATGCTCGACAGCCCGCCCGGCGAACACACGCCGCTCGTCTCTCCCATCTCGGCGGAACTCACCGACGTCGAACGCATCGTCGGCCGCTACCAGGTCGTGGGGGAGATCGCCCAGGGAGGCGTGGGCGTGATCCTCAAGGCGCGCGACCGCGACCTCGGGCGCGACTGCGCGATGAAACTTCTGCGGTCCGATCTCCTGACCCGGCCCTCCGTCGTGCAGCGGTTCGTCGAGGAGGCACAGGTCGGCGCGCAACTGCAGCACCCGGGCATCGTGCCCGTCTACGAACTCGGCCTGCTCGCAGACAGCCGGCCCTACTTCACGATGAAGCTGGTGAAGGGAGAGACCCTCGCCATCCTGCTCTCCGAGCGCGCCAGCCCGAAGGAGGACCTCCGCCG
>JBDLIY010000679.1:0-2041 GCA_039714635.1 Planctomycetota bacterium | reverse complement strand
GAGGAAGACTTCGCGGTCCATCGGCCGCTCGGCAATGGGAGCCGGGAAACTCCCGGTCCAGATGGCTCGGAACACGGCGTCATGGGAGCTGTCTCCGCGCGCCCCCGCAGCCAGCCCGATCCCCGGAAGGAACGGGTCGACGTCCGCTTCGCGACGAGCCGCCTCACGAGCGGAGAAACCGAGGAGCGTCAGGATCGCCACTCGACCGGCCAACGATTCCGTCACGCCTCTCATCACCTGGAACTGCTGTGGGCCCGTGAGCCAGAACGCGCCGGGTTCGCGCGCCGAGTCGACCCGCATCTTGAGATGGGGCAAGAGCCCGGGAGCGTACTGGATTTCGTCGACGGTCAGCGGCGGCGGGTACCGGTCGAGGAACAGCTCGGGATCCTCCCGGACGAGTTCCCGGACGGCCGGATCATCGAGGGTGACGTAGCGGCGGCCGGCGCCGACCCGGCGGAACAGGGTCGTCCTCCCCGACTGCCGGGGCCCCGTCAGCAGGAGGACCGGAAACTGCCGATCGATCGCCTCGATCGTGCTCTCGAGCGTTCTCCGGCGATATCTCATTTCCGGCAGACTTAAAGCACAGACTTAAATCTGCCGGAACCGTTTTCCCAAATCCGTGCGCTCACCGCCGGACGTACTGCCCGCCGTTCTGCGCCGCGATGTCCTTCATCAGCTTCGAGTCGAAGCCCACGGCCACGCAGTGGATCGCCACTCGCCGGGTCCGGTTGATCCGGCCGACCTCGCGCAGGATGTCCTCGTGCTGCACGAACTTCCCCGAGCCCGGAGCGCCGTCCGAGAGGAGGTAGATCGTGTCGACGCCCTTCGTCAAGAGCGCCAGTTCCAGGCCGTCGTAGAGGTTCGTCCCCCCCATCGGCCGCTTCGACTTCAGGTGGTTCCCGAGCATCGACTTCGAGCCCGGCGTCATCTTCACCAGCCCCTTCTGCCAGGGGTGAATCGACGTCTCGAAGAGGATGACGTTCGCCCGCGTGCCCTTCCGGAGCTTCCTCACGACCTTCAACGTCTCGTCGACGGCGCGTTCGAGCTTCGTCATGTTTCCGGCCGCGCCGCTCATCGAGCCCGACTGGTCGATGACGAAGATGATCCGGTCCGAGTTCACCGGCACGCCGTAGAAGCTCGCCACGCTGGCGCCGCGGTGGCCGCTCTTCGTCCGCTGCGGAACCTCCTCCGGCACCTCGAACGCCTCCCCGGACTCGGCCCACCACTTCCGCCACAGATCCACGATGTCGTAGAAGCCCTGCCCGGTGACCCGGAAGAGGCTCTCCTCGACCGCGGCGCGGACGCGCGGCATCTCCTCGTCCTCGAGCCGGTCGATCAGCACCGGCACCGCGTGCTTCACGCGGACTTTCCCGAGGCCCTCGGCGACCACGAGCCGCACGCGCCAGTCCTTGTCCTGCACCGCGTCGAGCAGGAGCTTCGCGGCGGCGAGGTGGCCGGAGGCCGCGGCCGCCTCCAGCGCGAGCATCCGGTCCACCGGGTCGCGGGACTTGAGCACCCGCAGAAAGAACCGCATGACCTTCGGGTCGTCGAACCCGAGCTTCGCCAGCGCGTCGAGCGCGGCGGCAAGGGCCTCCGGGTCCTTCCGCGCCGCCTCCGCGGCCTCGAGGATCGCCGCGGCCGCCTCGGCAGACTCCTGTTCCCCGAGGGCGCGCAGGATCGCGGTGAGAACCGCGCTCTCCTTCTCGACCTTCGCCCGCGCGGTCAGGGCCTCGACGCAGGCCGGGAACGGGATGCCCCCGAGCACCGCCGCGGCGCGCGCCCGGACCTCCGGCCGCCGGTCGGCGAGGGCTCCGACGAACGCGGTCACGGGCTCTTCGCGGCGGACGGCGCGGAGCAGCGTGACGACCCGTTGGTCGACGGCGGACGGCGGGCCGGAAAGGGCGAGCAGCGCGGTGAGGGCCGCCGCGTCGTCCGTCACACCGAGGATCCGGGCCGCCTCCATCAGGACCCGCTGATCCTTCGAGGAAAGCGCCGCGAGCGCGAGTTCCGGCGCGTCGGCCAGGCCCAGCCGGAAGGCGTG
>JBDLIY010000678.1:0-2043 GCA_039714635.1 Planctomycetota bacterium | reverse complement strand
GCGGTACACCGCATAGCCAGTGCCCGCAGCCGCGCCGGTTGCCTTGAGGCCGATCGGAGTGCCGAACCACGCTTTCCCGACCGGGCCGTACTTGGCCTCGGCGCCGAGGAGCAGCTTGCCCTTCCAGGACGGAAGGCCCCCAGGCATTCTAGCGCCCCAGAACGAGCGGTCCACTCGGAAGTGGAGTTCGTACATCTCGCCGAAGGAGATGCCCCTGGGCCTGAGCAGCGTGAGCGGCGTGTCAAGGGCTGTCTCCGGAAGGCGAACGGCGCGCAGCCACTCTCGCTTGATGAGGTGCTCGCCCATGCCGGTGTACGGTCGCGCAAGCGCTTCCGCCGCGTCACGCGAGAAGCCCTGCGCCATGTGCCGCTCGACGAGGACGGCTTGCCTGGCGGGGTTGGCGACATTCGGGTAGAGGCCGAAGAACTTCGCGATCCGCTCCGCCTTCGAAGCGCCCGCAGCGAGCTGACTTCCTTCTGCTATTATTGCCCGACCACGAAATCTTACCAGCTTCGATCTGGCCTCCGCCAACACCCGTCTCACGCGCACAAGCCGCGGTACCGGTAGCGCACGGCCGAGGGTCGAGGACAGCCTCGAAATCAGGTGCCATCCGGCCGACTGCGCTACGGCTCCCGCACCGCGGAGGACGGGGGCCGCCCTTGCGGCGAGGCCAGCGGCTCTCAAGACCCCATATCCTGTCGCCATGCCGGCCCCGAGGTCGATAAACATAGCCAATAGCGGCTTGTCCTCGTACATCTCGTTCCGTGTCTTGGCTCCGATCTCCCAACCTTCTGCCATGGACACGTTTGGGTAGAACCAGCTCAGCCCGGCACCCATGGCCTTCCAAGGAAGCTCGGAGACCTTGTCCAGGCCTCTCCCCATCCTCGCCAGCACCGCACGCGGCGGGGAGTAGTCCTCATACCGGTAGATTTCACCGTCCGGGCGCCCTCGATTCTCGAGGTAGCCTCGGCATCTGAGAGAGCCCGAACGACCCGGCAACACCTCACGGAGGTAGCCTCGGCATCTGAGAGAGCCCGAACGACCCGGCATCACCGCACCACCGTTCAGCCGACTCGAAGGACATGCCCCTGTGATGAGAAAGCGCAGTGTATGTTGTTCACGATGCGTGCTAGCTCTTGCTCATCAACTGCAACGCAATCACGGGGTGGCTCCCAAGCGGCGGTCTCAGGCAGGTACAAGGCCATGGTTCGCCCAGGGAGAAGAGGCTCGCAGTCAAAGAACATTCGCCTGGCTCCCTCACTGTAGAGAACTCTGAACATGCCGAGAACCTCGACACTAAACCCCTCGGAGCTCCTGTACAGGTTGGGTTGCGGGCTGGAGAACGTCATCTTGGCACCATCCTGACTGACCCATCTGGCATCACGACCCTGTAGATCAGCTCCTTCACCTTGAGGTTCTTGATCAGAACCTCGTACTCAGCCCTCCAAATGCTCTCGATTCGGAGCTTGCGACCGTGGACGACGATCCACCCCGGATTCACGGTTCGACGACTACGTGGAGAAGCTTTGCGCCCAGATCCTTGCTGAACCGGGTGAGCTCATCCAGCGACGCTCGCCGGTCCTGGTCGCGTTCCCTCTTGAAGGCCAGCAGGTCCGTGACCAGGACTCGCCGGTGCTTCCCGGTCTTCGTGCAGGGGATGCGCCCCTCGTCCATCAGGCGAACGACGTACTGGCGGGAGACGTTGAGAATGTCGGCTGCCTGCTGCGTGGTCAGTTCCTTCCCGATCGGCACGACGGAGACGGCGTCCCCGCGGCCCATGAGTTCGGCCACCCGCTCAAGCATGAAGAAGACCGATTCCGGAACGGGGATGCTCTCACCTTCGGGGCCGACGATCTGACACTGCGGACCACCACGGTCTCGCGCACGGCCCAGCCGGTCGAGCAGCCGGAAGAGCGCCACGACGCTGTCGTGCTGCTCGGATGGTACCGACACCGGCGTCATCCGCCGGATCCGGTCCTCGATACTCTCCGTTTTCCTGGGCATCTGCGGTCCTCCGGGGAGAGCCACCTGGCTCTGATCCGA
>JBDLIY010000677.1:0-2046 GCA_039714635.1 Planctomycetota bacterium | reverse complement strand
GGCGGGCTGGGAGACGCCGAGACGGCGGAGGTGCTCGGGGTCTCCGAGCGGACCGTTCGCGGCGAGTGGCGGCTGGCCCGGGCCATGCTGCGGGAACGTCTGAGCGCGGAGGATGCGTGACGGACGAGCGGGTCCACGCCATCTTCCTCCAGGTCTGCGACCTCCCGCCCGAGGAGCGGGCCCGGCGCCTCGACGAACTCTGCGTGGACGATTCGACACTCCGCGGCCGCGTCGAGAGCCTGCTGAAGCACGACGCGGCCGACGACGACCTGCTGGGGGACTCGGCGATGGAGTCGGGCGAGCCACCGGTGGCCCGGCTCCTGGCCGGGACGCCCGGAGAGGCGCGCGACGCGCCCGAGCGGATCGCCGGGTTCCGGATTCTCGCGAAGATCGGCGAAGGCGGAATGGGGACGGTCTACGCCGCGGAGCAGGAGCACCCCCGGCGCCGCGTCGCCCTGAAGATGATCCGGCCCGGCGTGATGACGGAAGTGCTCCGGAAGCGCTTCCGGGCCGAGGCGGAGATGCTGGGCCGGCTCCAGCACCCGGGCATCGCCCAGATCCACGAGGCGGGGGAGGTCGACACCGGGAACGGCCGCCGGCCGTACTTCGCGATGGAGTACGTCGAGGGCCGGGACCTCCGCCGGCACGCCCGTGACAACGACCTCGGCGTTCCCGAACGGCTGGAACTCGTGTCGCGGGTCGCCGACGCGGTCCACCATGCGCACTCGCGCGGTGTGATCCACCGCGACCTGAAGCCCGAGAACGTCCTCGTCTCGGAGGAGCCGGCGCCGACGCTCGCCGGCGTCCCGGCCCGGTTCGCGGGCCTGGGCCAGCCGAAGGTCCTCGACTTCGGCGTGGCCCGGGCCTGCGACTCGGACCAGCAGCTGACGACGATGCACACCATGGCCGGGGAGATCCTCGGCACGCTCACGTACATGAGCCCGGAGCAGATCGCCGGGCGGCACGAGGAGGTCGACGAGAGGAGCGACGTCTACGCCCTCGGCGTGATCCTCTACGAACTCCTCGCCGGGCGGCCGCCCTGCGACTTCCGGAGCCTGACCATCGTCCAGGCCGCGAGGGTGGCGGCCGAGAGCGATCCGCTGCGCCTGGGCTCCGTCGACTCGGCCTGGCGGGGTGACATCGAGACGATCGTGGGCAAGGCGCTCGAGAAGGAGCCGGGGCGCCGCTACGAGAGCGCGGCGGAACTCGCGACGGACCTGCGCCGGCACCTGACGAACGAGCCGATCGCAGCGCGGCGGCCGAGCGCGTCCTACCAGGTCCGGAAGTTCGCCCGGCGCCACCGGGGCCTCGTCGCGGGCCTCGCGGCCGCCTTCGCGATCCTGGTCGCCGGCGTCGTGACCACCTCCGTCCTCGCGGTGCGGGCGTCCCGGAACGCGAGGGTGGCGGAGGAGCAGAGGCGCCAGGCCCGGGCCGAGGCGTACCGGTTCAGCCTGGCGGCCGTGGAAGCCCTGGGCACGAACGATCCGGCCCGGGCCCTCCACCACCTCGAGGGAGCGCCGGAGGAGTATCGGGGATGGGAGTGGGCGTTCCTGCGGGCCCGTCTCCTCTCCCACGACATCCTCCTCCGGGGCGATGCCGCGTGCGAATGGGCGCACGGTTTCGCACGGGATCCCGGGGGCCGGCTGAAGGCCCTCCTCCGGCGCGGTGGGGCCCTCGAGATCGTGGACGTCCTCTCCGGCGCCGTCGAGCGCCGCGTGGCCGTCGACGCCGAGCCGACCGTCCCCGTGCTCTCCCCGGACGGCTCCCGCCTGGCGGTCTGGTTCGAATCGCTGACCCGGCTGGACGTCTGGGACCTGGAATCCGGGCGGCGGCTCTTCGAGCATCCGGTCACGATCTCCCCGGACAGCGCCCCGAGCTTCGACGCGTCCGGGCGCCGGCTGGTCGTCCCCACGGAGGGAGAGATCACGACCCTCGACGCCGGGACCGGGGAAGTCCTCATGCGTCAGGAGGAATCCCGGATACCCCAGCACGTCGCCCTTCATCCCGGAGGAGAAGGGCTCGCGTGCTCCGTGGCGAGTCGCGGGG
>JBDLIY010000676.1:0-2050 GCA_039714635.1 Planctomycetota bacterium | reverse complement strand
TCGACATTCTGCCGGAATCCGCCGTCGACCCCATGTTTCCGCGCGGGAGACGTTGACGGGCCCCGGGCGGCCGGGCAGACTCGCTGCCCCATGGAGACCGAGACGGACCGTGCCGAGATCCTCGAATGGACGTGTCACCCCGTCCGCCACCGCCCGGGAACCGGGGTCCTGGTCGCGGCGCTCATCCTCCTGTTCACGGCCGGCGCGCAGCTGTCCTTCGGCGACCGGATCCTGACGATCCTCAGCCTCGTCGTGCTGACTCTCTCCGTCTCCCCGTTTTACCTGCCGACGCGCTATCGAATCGCGGATGATAAGATCTCGATTCGGAGCACTTTCGGGCGGAAGGAAAAGAGCTTGAAGCTCTTCCGGCGCCTGGCGGTGGATCGCCGCGGCGTCCTCCTCTCACCGTTTGACCGGCCCTCACGACTGGACCGGTTCCACGGTCTGAACCTTCGATTCGATTCCGCGGACAGGGAGCGTGTACTCGAATTCCTGGAGCGTCGCCTCGGGGCCGATGAGCGAGAAGACCGAACTTAGCGATTCCGAGATCATTTCGCGTCTCGCGAAGTGGGTGGTGGGTAAGCGCATGACGGCGCCGGCCATCATCTTTCTCGAATCGCACCGGCCGCTGACGTTCGTCGGTTCGACGGCCATGATCGCCGCGAGCCCGTTCGTCTCGTTCTTCGAGCCGTTCCTGAAGTCCTTGATGGGACCGGGCTTCGAGCACGCGTCGTACAAGCGGTTCGCCGAGATGATGGAGGACCGGAGCAACCTGGACCTCCTCGTCATCGAGATCGAGCGGGAGAGCCAGCGGTCTCGCGATGCGGAAAAGCAGGAGAAGCTCCGTCGGAAGCAGTTGAAGAAGGAAGCCCGGGCCATGCGGCGCGAACTGAAAAAGGCGCGCAAGGCCGGGCGGGACTGAGGGCCATGGCTGAAACAAGAGAACTGAAAAGCATCCTCGCCACGGACTGCGGGTCCACGACGACGAAGGCGATCCTCATCCAGAAGAAGGGCGACGGGTACCGACTCGTCGTCCGCGGGGAGGCCCCCACCACGGTGGAGGCGCCCGCCGAGGACGTCACGCGCGGCGTGCTGAACGCGGTCCGCGAGGTCGAGGAGCTGTCGGGCCGGAAGATCCTCGACGGCGAGAAGATCATCACTCCGGACGCCGGCGACGAGGGCGTGGACATCTACGTCTCCACCTCGTCGGCGGGCGGCGGCCTCCAGATGATGGTGGCCGGCGTCGTGAAGCAGATGACCGGCGAGTCGGCGGAGCGCGCCGCTCTCGGCGCGGGCGCCATCGTCATGGACGTCATCGCGACGAACGACGGCCGCCGGCCCCACGAGCGGATCGAGCGCATCCGCCAGCTTCGCCCGGACATGATCCTCCTCTCCGGCGGCACGGACGGCGGCACGGTCGAGAAGGTCGTGGAGCTGGGCGAGCTGATCGCCGCCGCGCGGCCCTCGGCCCGGCTGGGCGCCCAGTACCAGCTGCCGATCATCTACGCGGGGAACAAGGACGCGCGGCAGCCGGTGCAGGACCTCCTCGAGGACAAGTGCGCGCTCTCGATCGAGGACAACATCCGGCCGGTGCTCGAGCGCGAGAACCTCAAGCCCGCCCGCGACGCCATCCACGAGCTCTTCATGGAGCACGTGATGGCCCACGCCCCCGGCTACAAGAAGCTGATGAAGTGGACCGAGGTCCCGATCATGCCGACGCCGGGCGCGGTCGGCATCATCATGCAGACGATCGCCCACCTCGAGGACATCAGCGTCATCGGCGTCGACATCGGCGGCGCGACGACGGACGTCTTCTCCGTCTGGCAGAAGGAAGACGACAAGGGCGTGAAGTCCGAGGTCTTCAACCGGACCGTCTCCGCGAACCTGGGGATGTCCTACTCGGTCTCCAACGTCTTCGCCGAGGCCGGCCTGCCGAACGTGCTCCGCTGGGTGCCGTTCGACATCGACGAGCGCGACCTGAGGAACCGGATCCGCAACAAGATGATCCGCCCGACGACGATCCCGCAGAGCCTCGAGTCGCTGATGACCG
>JBDLIY010000675.1:0-2057 GCA_039714635.1 Planctomycetota bacterium | reverse complement strand
TCCCGGAGGCGGCGATGGTGAAGGCTCTCGCCACGGACTTCATGTCGGAAGCGGCGAACCACCTGGCGGTGCTGCGAGGTGGCGAGGGCTACCGCGCGGATCAGGCCGGCTTCGGGGGAGTCATCCACGCCCATCCCTTCCGCGTCTTCGAGGGGCCGAACGACGTCCTGTTCGAGCAGTTCGGCCGCGAGCGGATCAAGGCCGCGGGCACTCGGGACCTGACGGAACTCCTCGAGGGAACCGGCTTCCGACCCTCGGCGCGCACTCTCGAGTCGCTCTGCGCGGCGCACCCGGAAGTCGAGACGCAACGGGAGATCGCCGCGGCGGGCCGGGTGCTCGGCCACGCGATGGCGGCGGGATGGGCGAAGGAGCACGCGGCCGGCTTCGAGGCCGACGAGTCGGCTCTCGTCGAACGCCTGGCGGAGCAGGCGATCGCGACGCTCTACGCGGGCCTCCTGGTGAACCGGGAGTTCGCCTAGCCGACCGCGTCCTTCCCGAAGTACTTCTTCCCCAGCCACAACGAGACGCCCACGAGCCCGATCAGCACCGGCACCTCCACGAGCGGGCCGATGACCGCGGCGAACGCCTGGCCGGAGTGGATGCCGAAGACGGCGACGGCGACGGCGATCGCCAGCTCGAAGTTGTTGCTCGCCGCGGTGAACGAGAGCGTGGCGGTCTTCGGGTAGTCCGCGCCGGCCTTCCGGGAGAGGAAGAACGACACGAAGAACATGATCACGAAGTAGATCAGCAGCGGGACCGCGATCCGCACGACGTCGAGCGGCACGTCCACGATGTACTCGCCCTTCAGGGAGAACATCGTAACGATCGTGAAGAGCAGCGCGATGAGCGTGATCGGGCTGATCTTCGGGACGAACTTCGACTCGTACCACTCACGGCCCTTCGCCTTCACGAGGACGAAGCGGGTCAGCATCCCGGCGAAGAACGGGAGTCCGAGGTAGATCAAGACGCTCTGCGCGATCTCTCCCATGGAGATCGCAACGAGCGCCCCTTCCATCCCCAGCCACTGCGGCGCCAGCGTGATGAACAGGTACGCGTAGCCGGAGAAGAAGAGGATCTGGAAGACGGAGTTGAACGCCACGAGACCGGCGGCGTACTCGCGGTCGCCCTTCGCGAGGTCGTTCCAGACGATCACCATCGCGATGCAGCGCGCGAGGCCGACGAGGATCAGGCCGACCATGTACTCCGGCTTGTCGGGGAGGAAGATCACCGCGAGGACGAACATGAGGACCGGCCCGATCAGCCAGTTCTGGACGAGCGAGAGGACGAGCACCTTCACGTTGCGGAAGACGCGCGGCATCTCCTCGTAGCGCACCTTCGCGAGCGGCGGGTACATCATGAGGATCAGGCCGACGGCGATGGGGATGGACGTCGAGCCGACGGACCAGGAGGTCAGGGTGTCGACGACACCGGGCACGAACTTGCCCAGCGCGACGCCGAAGCCCATGGCCACGAAGATCCACAGCGTGAGATAGCGGTCCAGGAACGAGAGTCTGCCGGCGACGGATTTCGACATGTGTGTTGCTCCTCGGGGCGGATCAGATAACCCACCCCGGCCGCCGGACGAAGGACTTCCTGCAACCGGCCCTCACTTCCGGGCTTTCTTCCCCGCCGCGATCGCCTGCTTCCGGGACTTCCCCGCGAGAAGGTGACCCAGGACCAGCCGAGCCGTCTCGAGGACCGGGTCGCGGCCGTCGGCCAGCGTCTTCGCGGTGTAGGGCACGTAGACGTCCGGTGCGGTGCCGATCCCCTCGGGCTGCACGCCCTTCCCCGGTGTCTTGCGGTCCGTCACCCCGAGCCGGAACGAGAAAAGGCCGGAGGGGGCGTCGAAGGACCGGGGGATGATCGTCGCGCCGCCGGTCGGCCGGCCGACCGTGACGACGCGGCCCGTCTCCGTCATCGCCCAGGTGAAGGTCTCGGCGGAGGAGATCATCCGCTCGTCGATGAGCATCACGACCGGGCCGGTGAAGCGACCGGTCGCGGGGATCCGGGCGCGACCGTGGCCCGGCGGCTTCTCGAAGAAGAGTCCCGCCATTGCC
>JBDLIY010000674.1:0-2058 GCA_039714635.1 Planctomycetota bacterium | reverse complement strand
GGATCCCCCTGGCGATCGGCGCGGTCGTCGCGGGGCTCGTGGTGACCGTCATCCTCCACGCGTCCCTCGCGCGGGCGGCGCGGGAGGGACCGGCCCGTGTCGCCGCGCCCCTGGTGCTCTTCGGCATCCTCGCCCTCTTCCCGCTCTCGATGCAGTGGCCGGGTGAGATCCTCATGGCCCAGGAGGGGCTGACGGTCTACGGCATCGTCCCGGTGCCCGCGCTCGACATCGTCGTGGGCGCGGACGGCTGGTTGAGGTTCCGGGAGAAGACCCACGAGCTTTCGAAGGCCGAGGTGGACCGCCTCGTCGGCGAACTTCTGCCGACAGACACCGTCGTGATCGGCACGGGCTGGGACGAGCAGATGAAAGTGGACCCGCTCATCCACATGCTGCCGTGCGACTCGGTCCTCATCGTCCGCACGCCGGAGGCGTTCGACCTCTACAACAAGCTGCGCCGGGAGGGGAAGCGGGTCGTGCTGATCGCCCACACGACCTGCTGAAGGTCCCCCCCCGACGCGAGAGAGTCGGCCGGATCAGAACTCGATGAGGAACCGGGCGCCGAGGACCCAGCCCTTCGGGTTCGGAGCGCCGTCGATCCCGTTGCTCTGGTACTGGATGTCGAGCGTGAAGAGCAGGTGCTCGTCGATCCGGGTGCTGCCGTAGACCTCGAGGACGTGGCTGACGTCGTAATCGAGGTTCCCGCCGCCGAGTCGCGCCAGGCCGATGCCGATCTCGTCGGTCTCACGGTCCCACAGCGTGCCGTTGATGTTCACGCCGCCGGACAGGAGGCTCCGGTAGGCGATCGCGGCGTCGTCCTGCTGCACGCCGGCCCGGATCCACACGCCGAAGACGTCGGAAAGCTGCTGGTCGCACGACGTGCTGATCGCCATGAGGGACTCCCGGTCGTTGCCGGCCGGGTCGAGGAAGTCTTCCGTCGTCGTGTCCAGGAGCAGCCGGTAGTTGCCCGTTCCCATGTCGGTCTCGATGGTGATCCCACCCTCGATCCCGTAGTAGTGGAAGGACCGGCCCTGCCCGTTGTCCCCGACCTCCATCCCGACGAAGTGGACGTACCACCCGTCGAAGTCGGCTTCCACCGCGACGCCGAGGTCGTAGGCCGGAAGGAAGCCGGCGTGGCTGTTCACGAACGTCGAGTTCATGAACTGCGTCAACTCGCTGTTCGCGTACGCGTTGCCGTCGACGTAGTCCGTGCTGTCGGTGATCCCGCCGGTGACGGCGACCGTGCCGTCGTCCTCGGACTCGCCCAGCGCGAACGAGTGGCGATACCAGGCCCGCATGAAGTGGTCCCGGTTGCGGCCGTTGATGTCCGTGAAGTCGTCCTCCACGTCGCCCTTCCACGGGGCCTGCGTGAACGGACTCTCGGCGGCGAGGCCGTTGCCGGCCCCGAACCCGAAGTGCATGAGGAACATCCCGTCCTCGGAGAGCTGGTAGCTGATCACCGGCTCGACGGAGAAGGCGCCGCGCCCGAGGTCGTCGTAGTCGTCGTCCATGAACGCGTACTGGTAGACGGCGACGGCGATCCCGCTGAGGGAGAGGCGGTCGATCGCGCGATCGAGGTCGCTCGGCTCCTCCGCGGGGGCGGCTTCTTCCTCGGTGGCCTCTTCCTCGGTGGCCTCTTCCTCAGCGACCTCTTCCTCAGCGACCTCTTCCTCAGCGACCTCTTCCTCGGCGGCCGGCTCCTCGGCGACTTCTTCCTCGGCGGCCGGCTCGGCGGCCATCGGCTCGTCGGCCGGCGGCGGGGCCTCCTCCTGAGCGAAGAGTGGCGTCGCGGCAAAGACCACCGCGAGCGCGACGAGGATGGAGGCGAACCGTATTGCTGTCATGAAAAAGCTCCCTTGAGCCCCGACCCTACGCAGACGTTTGAAGGGCTCAGTCTGACTCCACGGCCGGGAGAGACAACTTCTTCCCGGCCCATCCCGCCCGTGAGAGCAAGTCAGCCCTCGCAGCCGTCCCAGCAGTATGTGCAGAGCTTCTCCTTCGGCAGGCCGATCGCCTCGATCATGTCCGGCAGCGCCTGGTATCGGAGCGACGTCAGGCCGA
>JBDLIY010000673.1:0-2059 GCA_039714635.1 Planctomycetota bacterium | reverse complement strand
CGGAGTTCCTGCTGCGCTACCTGACGTCGCGGATCACGTACGATTTCGGCGAGGGCGAGGCCGAATCGCTGCAGCGCTACGCAGAGTACGTGCGCCAGCTGGGCCTGTAGTCCGCAGTCGCATCAAACGGTGTCAGGACCGTTTCACCGCGTTTCGGTCGCCGTCCGGGGCGGAGGCAGCGATCCCGGCGGAAGTGCGGTGTTTTGGTCCTGACACCGTTTGATGTCGATTCGATGTCGCTACGCGGAATACGTCCGCCAGCTCACCGCGGCGGGTTGCCGGGGCCGTTCGGGCCGGCGTCGTCTTCCTTCGGCTCCTCGTCGTAAGCCGTCGGGAAGAGGACCCAGCGGACGAACTTCCGGCGGACCTCGCTCTGCTCGGGGTTCTCCTGGATCTCGGCCGGCTCGCCGAGCACCAGGGTGATTCGCGCGGCGAACGGGAGCGCCTTCTTGTCCGCGGAGTCCCACTCCTCGTCGCCGCTCTCCTCGGACGCGGACGAAGTGGTGGAACTCTCCTCGTCCGGCTTCTCGAAGAACTCCATGTACATCGAGACGACGCGGTCGTAGACGAGGTAGTACTCGCCTCCCTTCAGCGGGTCCTCGTCGAAGAACGGCTGCTCGCGCCGGTACAACTCGGCGAACCCGGCGAAGTCGTCGCTCTCCTTCATCCGGTAGCCGACCTCCGTCACGTCCGAGCGGACGAACTCGTCGTTCACTTCCACGAAGTTCTTCGAGTTCGTGGTGGTGACGAGGTCGATGACGGTGCACTTCTCCCCGTTGACGGAGTCCATCTTCGCCGCGAAGGCGTTCATGTCCTTCACGCCGTGGAAGTAGGCGCCGCGGAGGTCCTTCTCGATGAGGTCGAGGATCTCCGAGCCGGCGGTGTAGACCGCGGAGACTTCCTGGATCATCCGGCGGGCCTGCATCGTCCCGATCGCCACCGTGTAGATGCCGCCGATGAACGAGGACAGGAGCACCAGGCCCACGAGGACCTCGATCAGGGTCAGGCCCCGTTCGTCACTCCGCGGGCCCATCACTGCTCCTCCTCGTCTTCCGGCCCCGGCGGGAGGTAGGTCACGACGCGGATCGAGAGATCCGGCTGGACCTCGCCGCGGGGGGCGTAGTTGATCGTCAGCGTCATCTTGCGGACGTAGCGCGGCTCGACGGGATTCCCCTCGCCATCCGTCGCGGGATCGGTGTCCTCGTCGTCCTCGAACATGTAGTCGGCTTCGGCGTCCTCGCTGCTGCCGACGGCGACGACCTTCTTGATCTCCAGGTCCCAGGAGTAGTTCTCGAGCGTGGGATCGTCGGGGTCGAGTTCCGCGAAATCGCCGCTGTCCGATTCCCCGAACCGCTCCGGGTCGAAGCGGACCTCGTCGATCTTGCTGGCGGCGAGGTAGCGGACGGTCTGGATGGTTCGCGCCTTCCCGCTCATCCGGATCGACTCCTCGCGGTCCGCGAGGACGTGGATCACGATGAACGCGAACAGGGTGATCGCGACCACGAGTTCGAGCAGCGTGAAACCGGCCTGGACCGGCGCGCTAGCGGAATTCGAATTCGTCGCGCACCGGCGCATAGCTCTTTTCCTCGTTGCTGTAGCTGACCAGCCCCGTGATGGCGTTCAACTCCACGGTGTACTTGTTGCGGCTCTCCGGCAGCTTCAGGCCGATCAGCTGGATCATGTGGCCCATGACCTCGCCGGTGGGGGAGAACTCCACCCGGAACTGCCCGCTCGTCTCCCCGTCGCGATCGGCGCTCAGAAACAGCGCCTCGAAGCGGACGCCCTCGGGCAGGTCGAACCAGGCCGTTTCGAGCCACTCGTCGAGGCCCTGGTCCTGTTCCGCCTTCGAGGTGGGGCGGATGATCCGGTAGCGGTACTCGTCCAGGTCATACTCCAGGAAGTAGGGGCGACCGTGGAACACCGCCATGCCGCGCAGCCGTTGGAGCGTGCCGCCGAGGTCTCGCGCCGCCTTGCCGAGCCGGCTGGACGGGACCAGGTGGTCGATGTTCACGATGCCGTAGGTGAAGGCGGTCGAGATGAGAATCACGACCACCATCAG
>JBDLIY010000672.1:0-2060 GCA_039714635.1 Planctomycetota bacterium | reverse complement strand
GCACCGCGATCCTCTTCGGCAAGGATCGTGAGCGCTACGCCGAGCCGGTCGCCGCGATGCCTTCCCGCTACACCGCGGGGATCGCGATCCGCGAGGACGCCCCCGTGGACCTGGCCCTGCGCCTGGAGACGGAGGGGAGGCTGGGCATCGCGCTCCGCAGCTCCTCCGTCCGGTGTCTCCTCGACGCGTCGGAGCACCCGGCGACGGAGACGCTGTTCTCGGTGATGGGCCGGACCTGGGAGAACACCCGCGTGCGGCAGATCCTGCTGGGTCGAAGAGACTCGGGTCGAAGAGACGGGGGTCGGAAAGACGGGGGGCGATCATCGATCTGAAGACGCCTCCCATCCGCGGGCTGATCGAGGTCAGCCTGACGCACTGGGCCGGACGCCTCGCGTCCGTGGTCTTCGTCGGCGGCTGCACGATGCGCTGCGGGGACTGCCCGGCGCCCCACCTGGTCGGCTGGGGCGAGGGGAAGGGCAAGGTTCCCCTCGACTCCGTGCTCGACACGATCTACCGCCGCCGGCGCTGGGTGGACGGAGTCGTCGTGAAGGGCGGGGAGCCGCTGGCCCATCCCGAGCTGCCGGATCTGCTGGAGCTCTTCAAGGATTTCGGCCTGCTCGTCCGGGTCGAGACGAACGGCACGCGACCGGAGGCGCTGCGCTCCCTCGTCAGCCGGGACCTGATCGACATGGTCGCGATGGAGATCCGTTCGCCCCTGTCGCCGATGTACCACGTCCGCGCCGGAACCGGGGTGGACCTCGAGGCGATCTTCTCGTCGATCGAGTTCCTCCTTTCCGGAGAGGTGGAGTACGAGTTTCGAACGGCCGTCGTCGACGACGAGCGGTCGGAGGAAGACGTTCTGAGCATTGCCCGCACGATTCGGGGCGCGGACCGGTATGTCCTCCGGTCCGCCCGGGACCGGGGTCCCAGTCGATCCCGTCTCCGGAAACTCGCGTCGCGCGCGGGACGCCACGTCCGCATCTGTCACGTGGACGGGCGCCCGCCGGACCGTGAGCCTCGAAGGGTCGTGATCGGGGGAGACCGCCGATGAGGATCGACCGGATCCGCATGCTGGGGTTCAAGTCGTTCGCGGGGAAGACCGAGATCGTTCTCGATCCCGGGATCACCGCGATCGTCGGGCCGAACGGCTGTGGAAAGTCGAACGTGATCGACGCCGTGAAGTGGGTTCTCGGCGAACAGCGTCCCAGCTCGCTCCGCGCGAAGGAGATGATGGACGTCATCTTCGCGGGCAGCGAGAAGGCGAAGCCCGTGGGCATGGCGGAGGTCGCGATCCACCTCGACAACGAGGACGGGGTCCTGTCCGTCGACCAGCCCGAGGTCGTGCTGACCCGCCGCCTCTTCCGCTCCGGCGAGTCGGAGTACCTGCTCAACGGGAAGTCGTGCCGCCTGAAGGACCTCCGCGAGGTCCTGATGGACACCGGCTCCGGCCTCGACGCCTTCTCCATCATGGAGCAGGGCAAGATCGACGCCATCCTCGCGGCGAACCCCGCCGACCGCCGGACGATCTTCGAGGACGCCGCCGGCATCGGCCGCTACAAGGCGCGGCGCAAGGAGACGCTCCGTCGCCTCGACCGCATCGCCGACGACCTGACCCGGCTGCGGGACGTGATCGAGATCACCGAGAAGCAGCTGCGCTCCCTCCGATACCAGGCGTCGCGCGCGAACAAGTACCGGGAACACACCGAGAGCCTGCGGAAGAAGAAGGTCACCTGGGCGCTGTACCGCTACCACTCGCTGCTCGGCGAGCGGGGAGACCTGGCGGGGCAGCTCGCGGCCGTCGAGGCCGAGGAAGCCCGCGTCAACGAGAGTCTCCAGGCGATTCTCGGCGACCTCACCGGCGAAGAGTCGGAGTTCGACCGGCTCACGCGGCAGCTCTCGGACGCCGAGGGCGAGCTCTACCGCGTGGACGCCGAGATCCGCTCGGCGAAGGAGCGCAGCGAGCACGGCCGACGGATGAGCGCGGACCTCGCGGACCGCGTCCCCAGCTACGAGTCGGAGATCGAGGTGACCCGGCTCCGCCTGGCGGAGTACGGCGAGGA
>JBDLIY010000671.1:0-2065 GCA_039714635.1 Planctomycetota bacterium | reverse complement strand
TCGAGGTACGGCAGGTGACTCACGACGAGAAGGTCCTCCGCCGCGTGGTTCACGTCGGCGGTCAGGTCCTCCACCGGGTCGTGGGGCGTCAGGCCGCGAGTCTCCTCGACCGGGATGTCGAAGGACCCCCCGAGGATCTCCGCCGTCTCCCGGGCCCGGCGCTTCGTGCTGTGGAGGATCCGGGCGGGGGCGGTGAACCGGGCGAGGTGGCCGGCCATGCGGCGTACGGCCTCCCGACCCGCGTCCGAGAGTCCGGGGTCGATCGACGAGTTCTCCGCCTGGCCGTGGCGCGCGAGGATGAGCTTCATCGGGGAGAAGATATTCGCGCCATCGGAATCGCGCGAGTACCGCCCCGGCGGTACGATCCACCGCCCATGAGTTTCGATCCCGTCTTCCGATCCCGGAGAAGTGACGTCCGCGGCACCCGCGGGATGGTCGCCACCAGCCAGCCCCTCGCCGCGGAGGCGGCGCTCGACACGCTCCGCCGCGGCGGTTCCGCGGCCGACGCCGCCGTCGTCGCCGGCGCGATGCTCTCCGTGACGGAGCCGGTCTCGACCGGTCCCGGCGGCGACGCCTTCGCCCTCGTCTACGAAGCGGCCACGGGGAAGGTCCACGCGCTGAACGGCTCCGGCCGCTCCGCGGCGGCGACCTCGCGGGAGGAACTCCGCCGCCTGATGTACTCCCGGATGCCGACGTACACGGCGCACACCGTGACGGTGCCCGGGGCCGTCGCCGCGTGGGCCGACCTGCTCGATCGCTTCGGCCGGATGAGCCTGGCCGACGCCCTCGCCCCCGCGATCCGCGCCGCGGAGGAGGGCTTCCCGGTCACGGACTGGATCGCGTACGGCTGGTCGCGCCAGCGGGACAAGCTCCTGCGCGCCCCCGGCTGGGGAAGCGGCGACATCTACAACGGCCCGGAGCAGGCGAGCGGCCGGGAGCTGCTCCTCGACGGCCGGGCGCCGCGGGCCGGGGAACTCATGCGGATCCCGACGCTCGGCGGGACGCTGCGGGAGATCGCCGCGGGCGGACCGGACGCGTTCTACCGGGGCGAGTTCGCGTCGAAGATGGCGGCCCACGTCCAGCGCTACGGCGGCTGGATCGCGGAGGAGGACCTCGCCGCCCACGCGAGCGAGTGGACCGAGCCGATCGCCGTTCCGTACGGCGACGTGACGCTGTTCGAGTGCCCGCCGAACGGCCAGGGCCTCGCCGCGTCGATCGCGGCCGGCGTGGCGGACGGCTTCGATTTCGCGGACGCCGACGAGGCCGACCGCCAGCACCTCCTCGTCGAGGCGATGCGGATCGGCTTCGCGGACGCGTTCCGCCACGTCGCCGACCCGGCGCACGCGGACCTGCCCGTGGACGGCCTCCTCGACCCCGCGTACCTCGCGGAGCGACGAGAGGGCATCGATCCCGAGCGCGCGGCGCGCGCCGTCCCCGCCGGCCCGCGGATGGGCGACGACACGGTCTACGTCAGCGTCGTGGACGGCGACGGCAACGCGGTGAGCTTCATCCAGAGCCTCTACATGGGGACGGGCACCGGGCTCGTCGTGCCGGGGACGGGCGTCTCGCTGCAGAACCGCGGCGCCGGCTTCTCTTTCGACGAGAGCCACCCGAACGCCGTCGGTCCGGGGAAGCGCCCGTACCACACGATCATCCCCGCACTGACGACGCGCGCCGGCCACCTGCACGCGTGCTTCGGCGTGATGGGCGGCGACATGCAGCCCCAGGGTCATCTGCAGGTGCTCGGCAACCTTCTCGATCGGAAGATGACGCCGCAGGCGGCGCTCGACGCCCCGCGCTGGCGGATCACGTGGGACCGCGCGCCGGACCCGGCGGCGCCGCTCCACATCGAGGACGGTTTCGCCCGGTCGACCATGGAGATGTTCGCGGCGCGGGGCCACCGCCCGAGGGTGGTGACGGGCGCGGCCCGGATCGGGATGGGCGGCGGCCAGGTGATCGAGAGGGACCCGGAGTCCGGCATCCTGACGGGCGGCAGCGACCCGCGGAAGGACGGCGCGGCGCTCGGGTACTGACGGGGCGGTGACACCCGGGCCGGATCCGGATA
>JBDLIY010000670.1:0-2070 GCA_039714635.1 Planctomycetota bacterium | reverse complement strand
GCGATCACCGTGGCCGGGACCTGGGTGACCCCGAATCGCTCGGCGGTCTCGGGCTCGGCGGCGAAGTCGACGAGGTGAAGACTCAGGTGGCGGGATTCGGCCGCGAGCTCCTCGAGGAGAGACCGGGCCCGGTCGGTGCAGAGCCAGCACCTCTCCTGAGTGAAATGGACGAGCGTAACCGGCGAGTGGAGCGACGCCAGGCGATGGCGCGCCCTCTCCCGATCCGTACGCTTCATGATCCCCATGTCGTCCTCCTCCCACGCGGGAGAACGGCCCAACCCCTCAGGAAGCATAGTGCGGACGGCGATCCGCCGCAAGGGCCGGATCAACCGCCAAAGACCAGGATCTCCTCCACGTGGATCTGGCGGATCGAGGAGGCGGCCCGGCGCGGGACCCGCCGGGGCAGGCGGAGCTCCGGGACGAACCCGGCCCGCTCCGCCAGGAGAGAGACATTCCCCGGGGCATCGATCAGAAACCCGCGGGCCCGGCTGTCCCCCATGTAGAGGCCCACGCGGCCGCCGGGCCGGAGCACGCGCCTCCACTCGCGCAACGTCCGGTCCATGTCGGCGAAGAACCAGGCCACGGCGAGGCCGTCGCGGACGTTGCGATCCCGGATCCGGCGCGCCAGGTCGTCCACGGCGGGCAGCCCGGTCCGCGGCAACTCCCCGGTGTGGCGCCGCTGGTTCCCCGTCATCCCGCGGTCGAGGGCCACCGTGTCCCGCTCCGGGCAGAGCCACCAGAGGTAGATCTTGAAGACCCGGACGAAGTCGAACGAGATCGAGTACGGCGGATGCGTGACGATCGCGTCGACGGAGTCCTCGGGCAGCGGCAACCGGCTCGCGTCCGCCCGCAGGCAGGCCGAGCCGGCGACGGGAGCCGCCCGGTCGAGGGCCGTGGCGGCGCGGCGAACGCGCTTCGTGAACCGGGGGCCGATGGCGTCGCCGGTGACCGGATCCGGTTCGCGGGAACGCGTGAGCTTGTAGTGGTACGTGGACGCGTTGGAGCACTCCTTCACCACGCCCAGAAAGACGACGAGGAGCGCCTCGCGAAGGCCCTCGTCCGGCTCCGCGCGAATCGCCGCCCGGAGCCGGGCGAGGGGTTCGACGGAGGTGACGGGGAACCAGTAGTCGCGATTCGGGAACTCCGGAAGGACCACTTCACGGGCACCGCGGGCCCGTTCGAGAGCCGCCTCCGCGGCCGCGGTCAGCGCGTCCCCGGCGATCGGCCTCGTCTTCACCCGGGCGAGCAGCACGGCGAGGGGGCTCAGGTCGACGCCCACCGACAGACGGCCGAGGCGGCCCGCCTCGACGAGCGTCGTTCCGCTGCCCGCGAAGGGATCGAGGACGATCTCGCCTTCCCGCGTGAGCTCCCGCGTCAGCGCGAAAGCGATCTGCGGCAGGTACTTCGCGGGATAGCGGAAGACGCCGTGCGGCCCCGCCATCGCCTCCGAGGGCGGGACGTAGCGGTCCAGCTCGGCCGCGAGGTTCTCCCTGAGCCCCATCCGCCGCCCGCCGCGGACCCTACTCGGCCCGGGGCCGGGGCGGCTGGCCGGGCAGCCCCGGCTCCTCCGGCGGCTGCGCCGCCTCCGGCGCGCCGGGCAGGGCGATGACGGGACGGAAGTCCTCCGGCTCCTTCCCCATCAGGATGTCGCGGAACTCGTCGAGCCGCGCCTCGACCATCCCGAAGATCGAGTCCTCGGGGAAGTCGCCGTCCTCGTCGCGTGTCCCGGCCGCCACGCCGGTCAGGATCTCGATGCCGTCCGCCACGGAGGAGACGGCGTGGACGTGGAACTTCCCCTCCTCGCAGGCCGCGACGATCTCCGGCGCGAGCTGCAGGTCGCCCGCGTTGCGCGCGGGGATGATCACACCCTGCGCCCCGGTGAGGTTCCGGGCCTTGCAGAGGTTGTAGAAGCCCTCGATCTTCTCGTTCGCGCCGCCGATCGGCTGGATCTCGCCGCGCTGGTTGATCGAGCCCGTCACCGCGAAGCCCTGGTCGATCGGGACGTCGGAGAGGTCCGACAGCAGCGCGAAGATCTCGGCAATCGACGCGCTGTCGCCGTCCACGCCGGCG
>JBDLIY010000669.1:0-2076 GCA_039714635.1 Planctomycetota bacterium | reverse complement strand
GTCGGCAGACTCCATAGCCTTGCGCGACAAACAGCTGGGGATCTGGCGTGAGATCACCTTCGGCGAATATTGGGACTCCGTCCTCACGGTGGCGCACGCGCTCCTCAGTCTCGGGATCGAGGCGGGCGATAGGGTCGCCGTGCACTCGGAGAATCGCCCCGAGTGGGTGGTGACCGATGTGGCCGCGGTTGCCGTTCGCGCCGCGACCATGGGCCTCTATCCCACCAATCCCGCCCCCGAGGTGCAGTACTTGCTTTCCGATTCCGGAGCGCGCGTCCTCATTGCGGAAGACCAGGAACAGGTCGACAAGGCGCTGGCGGTCAAGGACGACCTGCCGGACCTCGAGCACGTCGTGATCGTCGGGGGCCAGGTCGGTGAGGCCGAGGCCGGAGATGCCGAGGCCGGAGATGCCGAGGCCGGAGATGCCGTGGGCGCCGCGGCCGATCTCGGGAAGCGGCGGCCCGTCCTCGACTACAAGACGTGGATCGCCGCCGCCTCGCCGGACCTCGACCCGGCGCCCACGCTCCGCGAGGACCTCGCAACCCTCAACTACTCGAGCGGCACGACCGGCACCCCGAAGGGGATTCCGCACGCCCACAAGGACCTGCCCCTTTGCGCCGAGCTTTGGGGCGTCCGCTGCCTGGGTCTTCGCGAGGAGGACGTCACCTACTCCAACGCGAAGCTCTTTTTCACCTACGGATTGGGCGGCGGGCTGATCTTTCCCTGGGCCGTGGGCGCCGGCACCGTCCTCAACCCCGCCCATCCCGAACCCGAACGAACGCTGCATGAACTGCGGATCGAGACCGGTCTGGTAGAACCCCGGCGCCTTCACGATGACCTGGAAGAGGCCCTTCGCGACGCCGGTGATCTCGTAGTTGCCCTCTTCGTCGGTGACCGCCTCACCGGCCGCCCCCGTGAACACGGAGAGGCCGCTCAGCACGTAGACGCTCGCCCCGCCGATCGGCCGGCCGTCGGCTTTCGAGGTGACCTTGCCGAAGATACGGGAGCCGTTTGAGAGCTCGATGTCCTTCACCAGCGTCTTCCCGGACTTCAACTCCCCGAAGCCGCGCTGGAACATCATGGGATTGTCGATGACGGGCCAGCCGGCGTAGCCGAGCGCCTCGACCCGCATGAACTGGATCCGCCCCTCGGGCATGTGCTCCATCCGGTAACGGCCATCCGTGTCCGAGACCGCCTCCCCGAACGCCCCGCCCCGCCGGCCGATCGCCACCATGATGTTCGCCCCCTCGACCGGGTCACCGCCCTTCGTGGTGATCCGGCCCTCCATCACCGCGGTGCCGCCCAGGACGATCTTCGCGGTCCGCTGCTGGCCCACGCTGATCCCGTCCGAGAGCTTCATCGGGTAGCCGGCGGCCCGCACGGAGAGCATGGACCGGCCGGGGGGGAGGTTGCGGAAGGAGAACTGGCCTTCGTCGTCGGTGGTGGTCTGGATGGGGGAGAAGTCCGGCATCCCGCCGGGACCCATGTCCGTGCGGATCATGGAGACGACGGCCTCCGGCACGGGCAGCCCCTTGGCCGTCGTCACCTCGCCGTCGAGCCGGAAGCCTTCCCGGAGCACGATCCGGTGCTCCGCGCGCTCCGCTTCCGGCGCCACCATGACTCCCTTCACGGCGCCGACCGCGAAACCGTCGGCGAACGCCTCGAGGCGGTAGGTCCCCGGGGAGAGCTTCCGGAGGACGAACCGGCCGTCGTCCCCGGTCTCCGTGGAGTCGAGCGGCGTCCGCGGCTTCGTCATGCTCGAGAAGACCTCGAGGAAGTCCGTCGCCGGCCCGTCGCCCATCGTCGGCCGGTGCGCGGCGACCGTGGCTCCGGGGATCGGGGCCCCGTCGGCGTCCACCACGACACCGCGGACCACGAGCGCGCGCTCCAGGAAGAGCGTCCCGAGGGCGGTCGTGGTGTCCGGCTCGACGGAGACGCCGCGAACGACGACGTCGGCGTACGGCGCCGGCGCGAAGGCCGTCACCGTCACCTCCGGGCCGGAGGGCACGCGCGCCACGAAGATCCCGAGGGCGTTCGTCTTCTTCGTGATCGGCTTGCCGGCGCCCTCGATCCGGA
>JBDLIY010000668.1:0-2081 GCA_039714635.1 Planctomycetota bacterium | reverse complement strand
GGCCCGGTGAAGAGGCAGCCGGGCGAGGTGACGTCGACGGCGACATCGCCTTCGGGTACGGCGACGGCGCGGAATTCGCCCTTCTCGTCCGTCTCGGTTTCGCGCGGGCCGATGCGGACCTTCGCCCCCGCCAGCGGCTGGCCGCCGGGGAGCCGGAAGACGTGCCCGGAGACGGTGGAACCGGCGCGCGCGCGGACCTCGACGTCGTCGCCCCCGGCGGTCGCGTCGCGGAGGATCCCGGGCGCCGCGTCGTCGGCCACGGCGACGAGGCGGTAGCGCCGGCCGGGCACGAGACCGGGGAACGTGAACCGGCCCTCTTCGTCGGAGCCCGTCGTGAAGCCGACCTCGCCGGCGCGGAGGAAGGCCGGCCGGTCGACCGTCCGTTCGGCGGAAATCGTGATCGTCGCGCCCGGGAGCGGATCTCCGTCGGGATAGCGGGCGGCGCCGGAAAGCGAGACCGCCGCGCGCAGCGCGATCGGCACGAGGCGCGGCCCCGGTTCGACGCGGGCCCAGGCCGCGGCGAGGCCGTCCTTCGTGACGACGACGATGGAGGGCTCCGAGGGCGCCGCCAGGGCGACCCGGCCATGTTCGTCGGCGACGGTCGCGGCGGCTTTTCTGCGGTCCACGGCGACGAGGACGGGCCGCGCGGCCGGGTGGACGGAGACGAGGGCGCCGGCTCCAGGGGCGGGATCCCCGTCCGCGCCCGGGACCGTGACCTCGACCGTGAGAACGGCGGCGAAGGCGGGAGAGGCGGCGAGGAGGACGAGAAGGGCGAGCGGGATCCTCACGGTGCCTCCTCCGGTTTCACGACGGCGATCAGTCGCGCGTGCTCCGGTCCGGTCGCCCGGAACCGGATCCGGCGGGAATCCTCGTCCACGTGGTCGAGGTCGACGGCGAGCCGGTCGGCGGGCAGGAAGCCGTCCACCCGCTCCGCCCATTCCACGACGACCACGGCGTCGCCCCGGAAGAGGTCCCGGCCGCCGATCTCGTGGAGTTCCTCGGCGTCCCCGACGCGGTAGGCGTCGAGGTGGTAGAGAGTCACGCGACCGGTCAGCTCGTGCAGGAGCAGGAACGTGGGGCTCGTGACCTCGCGCGGGTCGATCCCGAGCCCCTCGGCGAGGCCCTTGGTGAACGTGGTCTTGCCGGCGCCGAGAGGGCCGTCGAGACCGAGGACCTCCCCGCCCGCGAGCGCGGCGCCGAGCCGGGCGGCGAGCCGCCGCGTCCCCTCGTCCCCCGTCGTCTCGACGACGAAGTCGCGTTCAGCGGAAGTGTTCATAGCCCTCCGCCTCCAGGGGGACGAGGGAACCGTCCGGATGCACGAGCGTCACGCCGGGCTCGCCCGCGATCACCTCCCCCACGACCGTGACGGCGGTGCCCGCGAGCCCCGCCGCCGCCACAATCCCGGCCTCCTCTTCGGGAAGTGTGAAGAGGAGCTCGAAGTCCTCCCCGTCCGTGAGGGCGCGGCGGAGCGCGTCGCCCCCCGCGTCGCGCGCGGCGTCCGAGACGGGGACGGCGTCGGCCCGGATCCACAGCGCGACGCCGCTCTCCGCCGCGACGTGGTGCGCGTCCGTGGCGAGGCCGTCGGAGAGATCGATCATCGCCCCGGGCGCGGCGATGGAGACGAGGGCGAGCGCCTCCTCGACGCGCGGGACGAACGTCAGGTGACGTCCGCCGAGCGAGCCGCCGAGGGCGCCGGTGACGAGCAGGCGGTGGCCGGGTCGCGCGCCGCTCCGGAGGATCGGGGCGCCGCCGGCCGGTGGGCGGCCGAAGACGGTGGACGTCAGCGCCGCGGGGCCGGAAGTCTCCGTCGTGTCCCCGCCGATCAGGGGAACGTCGAACTCCTCCGCGAGGTCGAGCAGGCCGCGGATGAAGGCGAGCGCCCAGTCCCCGGACTGCTCGGGGCGCAGGGCGACGGCCAGGACGGCGCCGGCGGGCCGGCAGCCCATGGCCGCGACGTCCGAGAGGCTGACCGCGAGCGCTTTCCGTCCGACGAGCGCGGGGTCGTCGGCCCCGTCGAAGTGCGTCCCCTCCACGAGGAGGTCGGTGGTGACGACGAGCGGTCCGTCGCCCTCGAGCACCGC
>JBDLIY010000667.1:0-2082 GCA_039714635.1 Planctomycetota bacterium | reverse complement strand
TTTCTGGTGCGATTCCGGCTCATGCCGGGGAGAGGTTCAAACCGCGTGCCAATATTCTTGCGGAGAATATTCCCCGCAAGAAAGAGCACCATGACCAAAGGGTGTCAGGACAAAAACCACCACCATCGGGCTCGGCGGCGAGTCTGGTGGAAACGGTCCTGAAGTGACCGTTTGGCCAGGTTACGGCTGGTCCCGCTCCAGGCGGTCCAGGCGTTTCTCCAGCTGGTCGACGCGGCGCGTCAGCTCCTCCAGGATCCGGAGGAGGCCGGGGGAGGCGCCGGTCTTCGCCCGGCCGATGCTCATCGTGCCCTGCTCGGTGCTCTCGCCGACGTCCTTCAGGACGGCGTCCCGGTCCACCCCGGACAGGACGTCCGCGACCGCGCCGTCCGGGAGGGAGAGCAGACCGAGGAGGATGTGGCCGGTGCCCACGTGCTCGTGGCCCAGGGCCTCCGCCTCCACGAGGGAGCGCTCGAGGACCTGCTTCGCCCGGGGCGTGAACGGCACCTGGCCCCCGGTTGGGCTGCCCTTCCGCTGTGGCGTGAGCTCGAGGATCCGCATGCGGATCTCGTCGGGGTCGGCCCCGGAGTCGCGGAGGACGACCGTTCCGGCGGAGCCCTTGTCGCGGAGGATGCCGAGGAGGAGGTGCTCGGCGTCGATGAAGTCGTGCCCCAGGTCGCTCGCCTCGGCGCGGGCGATTCCCATGAGCTTCCGGGAGCCGGAACTGAATCGGTCGAACATGGCCCGGGAACTATATCAGATGGCCGGCCGCCTTCCACCGCGGCGAGTTCTCCGGAGTCCGGTAAGATCGGCCGCCAATCATCCAGCCGTTCGACCCGACGAAAGCGACCCCGAACTCGAGGACTCGATGACCGACACCGGATCGACCGGCCGGGCCAGCCCCTTCCTGCTCGCCGCCGTCTTCCTGCTCTCCGCCTCCGGGCTCATGTTCGAGCTGACCCTGACGCGGACCTTCTCCGCCACCATCTGGTACCACTACACCTTCGTCGCCATCTCGGTGGCGCTGTTCGGCTGGGGACTCGGCGGCTTCCTGGTCTGCCTGCTGCGGCTCGCCCGCTTCCAGCGACAGATGAACGCGATCCTGCTCGTGCTCGCGCTCACGCTCGCCGGCACGCTGCCTCTCTTCCTGGTCGGGATCCTGGCGCTCGGCTTCACGCCGAACAACCTCCCCTGGTACTTCCTCGTCAGCCTGATGCCGTTCCTGGCCGGCGGGGCGGTGCTGAGCCTCGCCTTCGAGAGCCGGGGGAAAGACGCCAACCGGCTCTACTTCGCCGATCTGATCGGCGCGGCGGCGGGCACCGTGCTCGTCCCCCTGGCGATCGGCCGGCTCGGAGCCGAGACCACCATCCTCGCTGTCGCGGTGCTGCCCGCGGCGGCGGCGATGCTGCTCGCGCTCCAGTCTCCGCGCCGCGCGCGCTGGCTGCCGGTCACCGGAATCCTGCTCGCCGCCTTCGTGGGCCTCGGCGCCTGGAACCACGTGACCGGGACCCTGACGGTTCGCGACGCCCCGGAGAAGGAACTCTACAAGCTGCTGGACGCCCACCCCGGGAAGGCGCGGATCCACACCGACCGCTGGAACGCCTACTCGCGCATCACCTCGGTGGTGGGTCACGACGAGAAGCAGGTGGCGCGTCTCTTCATCGACTCGAGCGCCGAGACCAGCGTGATCCCGTGGGACGGCACGCCGGAGTTCCACCCCGAGGCCGAGGGCTGGTTCCGCGCCTTCCCCTTCCGCATGACGGAGTCGCCGGAGGTGCTGATCATCGGCCCGGGCGGCGGCACCGACGTCGTGGCCGCGGTCTGCACCGGCGCGAAGCGCGTCACCGCGGTCGAGATGAACCAGCTGATCGTGGACGCGGTGCGCGGCTTCGGCGAGAAGGCCGGCGACCTCTACGACCACCCGAAGGTCGAGCTGGTCATGGAGGAGGGGCGCAACTTCATCGAACGCACCGACGAGCGCTTCGACCTGATCGTGCTCGGCTGGGTCGACTCGTGGGCGTCGGTGGCGAGCGGCGGCCTCGCCCTCACCGAGAACTATCTCTACACCCGCGACGCGCTCGAGGC
>JBDLIY010000666.1:0-2084 GCA_039714635.1 Planctomycetota bacterium | reverse complement strand
CTGGGTGCTGCGGCCGCCGGCCAGACGTACAACGCCGGAAACTTCGACTTCCTCGAGACGGCCAGCTACCTGTCCATCAACCACGAGGTCGCTCCGAAGGAGCAGGCCATCGGGTCCGGTGGATGCGCCGACTGCCACAACGACAACAACGCGGGGTTCCCCTGGGCCGAGCTGGGCATCACCAAGCCCTTCTAACTCCGTAGTTCGTCCATCGAAGAATCGGAAGGGCGCGCCCGAAACGGCGCGCCCTTCCTCTTTCTACTCCGAGCCGCGCGCCTCGAGGAAGCCGGTCAGGATCTCGGCGTGCTCGCGCTCCCCGTGCTTCCGCTTCAGCCGGCGCAGCAGCCGCAGCGCCTCGTCCACCCACTTCTGGTCGGTGATCCCGGCGCGGACCCCGCGTTCGAGGACGCGCATCGCCTCGACCCCGTCGCCCTCGGCGATGTGGATCCGGGCCCGGTCGATCCGCGGCTTCAGCCGCGTGGGCCGGAGCCGGATCGCCTCCTCGACGAGCGCCGTGCCCTCGTCGTGCCGTCCGAGCGCGTAGAGCGTGACGCCGAGGTCGCCCGCGATCCACGAGTCCTCCGGGGAGAGTTCGTGCGCGCGCCGGTACTCCCGGGCGGCCTCCTCACGCCGGCCCTCCAGGAACCACGCCGTCGCCCGGTGATGCATCGGAATCGTGCCGTCGGGATCCAGGGTCGCGGCGCGTTCCCGCCACCGGGCGGAGTCCGCGAGCAGCCGGTCGGCGGCATCGCCCGACGTCTTCGCCGCCGCCCGCTCCAGCGACTTCGCGTGCTTCCGCGCCGTGAGGTTTCTCTCGTAGCGCGTCCCGGTCGCGGTGAGGACGAAGGGCACGAAGCAGAAGAGCGACAGCGCGGCGACACGCACCGCCGCCGCGCCGGGCCGCTCGACGGTCCGCAGGTACGCGAGGGCGCCCAGCAGCGTCAGCGGGATCCCCATCGGACTGAACAGGTCCCAGTCGCGCCGCAGGGGGAAGTTCACGTTCCAGAAGACGGGGAACGCGACGAGGAAGACGGCCGCCGACAGGAGGAAGGACCGCGCGGGGCTCCGTTCGCGCGTTCCGGCGAAGAGAAGCGCGAGTCCCGCCGGCGCGGCGATCAGGAGCAGGTTCACGATGCCGACGATGTGGTGTGCGTCCATCAGCGCGTAGCGGTGGGTGAGGTTCGCGAACGAGAGAGCCAGCGGCAGCAGGGGTCCCTGCTTCATCCCGCCGAGGAACGTGCCGTACCGCTCGTGGCCGGCGGCGGGAAGTTCGCCACCCCACGTGACGAGGTACATCCACCCGAACACCGCCGCGACGGGGAGCAGGAAGAGGACCGCCGCCCTCGCGAGGGCGACCGGGCGGAGCGGCCACGGCCGGCCGCCGTTCGCCAGCAGGACCAGCGACGGCAGCAGCAGACCCGCCGCGCCGTGGAGTGTGAACGCGACGCCGAGCGCGAGCGGCGGTGCCCACGACGGCCCCCGTCCCGACAGGGAGCGGAGCGCGGCGCGGATGTAGACCGCGATCCCGGCGGCCACCGGGGCGTAGACCTCGATCGTGCCGAAGAACAGCGCGGCGGCGCCGCCGGTGAGGAGGAGCGCCGTCACGCCGGCGCGCCGCCCGGCGTCCTCGAAACACTCCCGCGCGATGCCGACGGCGGCCCACGCGTAGACGAGGCCCGCCAGTCCGGCGACGAGCCGGATCGCGGAAACCGCGTCCAGTCCTGTCACGTCGGCGACCGCGTTCATCAGCCAGCAGGTCAACGCGTTCGACGGGTAGACCTGCCGCAGCGCGACCCGCTCCACGACGTCCGCCGCGTCGCCCGAGATCACCGAGCTCGGGAACAGGAAGAACGCCACGCCGCATCCGGCGAGGAGCAGGGGCGTCCGGAGCGGCGCGGGGATCCGCCGCGAGAGCGCCGCGGCCGCCGTCGAGATCGCCTCGTCGGTCCGGCCGCGGATGCTGGCGCTGCTCGACGACCACCGCTCGGCCGGTCACTACTGCGTGCTCCTCTCGGCCAGCCCCCAACCCCTGGTCGAGGACATCGCGGGCCGGTTGGAGGTCGACTGCGGGATCGGCACCCTCA
>JBDLIY010000665.1:0-2092 GCA_039714635.1 Planctomycetota bacterium | reverse complement strand
CGACGCCCGGGGCCGGGCCCTCGTCTCCCTCGGCCGTGCGCCGGAGGCGGTGGCGATCCTCTCGGCGTCGGAGGATGTGCCCGGGCTGCTGACGCTCGGCGCCGCCCTCTACGCGCAGATGAAGTGGGTGGAGGCGCGGGAGGCCTTCCAGAAGGCCGCGGAGCTTTCGCCGGAGAACGCGAAGGTCCTGACGAACCTCGGCCTCGCCCGGGCCCGGACCGCCGCGGACTGGGAGGGCGTGGAGCTGGCCCTCGAGATGCTCGCGAAGGCGCGGGAGATGGACCCGCTGAACTACTTCCTGCCTCCGCTGGGACAGGGCTTCGCCGAGATGCGGCGCGCGCGGCCCGGCGACGCGGACGCCACGCGGTACCTCACGCGGTCCGTGACGTACTTCCAGACGGCGGTGGAGGCGCTTCCGGGCGATCCCTACGCCCACTACATCCTCGCCCGGAGCTACCTGCGCGACGGTCTGTACGACCAGGCGCGGAAGGAGTTCCGCAACGCGCTCGTGCTGGACTTCCGGTTCTCGGACGCGCTGCTGGGCGCCGGGACCGCGAACCTCCGTCTCGGCGAGTGGAAGCCGGCCCGGGCGCTCCTCGAGCGGTTCACCACCGTGGAGTTGCGGACCTTCGAGAGGGAGGCGGACGCCCGGGCGAAGGAGACCGCCCGGCGCGGCGCGCTCCTCGGTTTGTACCGCCAGGCTCGCGCCTGGATCCAGTCCGAGGACATGGACGAGGGCCTCCGGCTCGACCAGGCGAAGAAGCTCCTCGAAGAGTTGAAGAAGATGGACTCGCGCTACGTCCCCGCGCTGAACGGTCTGGGCTATCTGCACTACGGGCTCGGCAGCGTCGAGATCGCTCTGAACCACTTCGAGGAGGTGCTGCAACTCGCACCGAAGGACTCGGAACACTACCGCTACGCCGACGAGTGCATCCGGCTGATCACGGAGCACAGCGGCCGGCGCCGGTGGCTGGAGACGTTCGATCGTCCGAACTCCCAGCGGGTCGGCAACCGGTGGATCCAGGCCCCGAAGGCCGGCGTGGAGATCGCGCCGCGGATCGAGGACGGCAAGGCGGTCATCGCCGGGCGGTGGATCCGCAACGTCTCCAATGTCTGGCTCTACCACGGGGACCCGGAGGCCCGCGGGCGGAGCCAGGACCGCCTGAACAACAAGTTCCTCCGGGCCCGGGCCGTGCTCACAACGCAGGACGACCGCGTCGCGACGCAGTTCCTCATCTTCGTGCTGCCGGCCCGCGGCGGCGACATCGTCACGGCGCTCGGCTTCGAGCGGAACGCCCGGGGCGAGATCGTGATCGTCCGCCGGAAGACCGGCGACCGGAACAAGAAGTGGCTGGAGCAGCCGGTCACGGACGAGGACGGCAACAAGATGATGTGGCCCGAGGGGCCGGTGGAGCTCGAGATCGAGCGGGTCGACCCGAAGAAGGGCGTGTTCGCGATGTACGTCAACGGGGCGCGCGTCGCCGACGTGGAGCTGGGCCTGAAGCGATCCCAGGGCTCGCTGTCGGTGGGCTTCAAGCTGACCGGCACGGCGGGCAAGAGCTTCCGCACGGAGATCGACGAGGTCGAGATCGAGCTGTACGTCGACTAGCCCGCACCCTGTCCCGTACGGGGCATGATATCGTGAACATCGGAGGTTCGGCCATGACACGTACGAGCGACCGCCGCGAAGGCGGCTTCACCCTCATCGAGATCCTCGTCGTCGTCACGATTCTCGCAACGCTGATGGGCATGGTGGCGCTCCTCGCGCCCATGGTCTTCGAGCAGGGCGATGAGACGAAGTCCCAGACCTGGGTGCGGCAGGTATCCGCGGCGATCACGCAGCTCCAGAGCCGGGAGTCGCTCGGCTGGTTCCCGCCGACGTCGGTCACGCGCCTCCGGGACACGACCGGGACGAAGATCGGGAAGGACCTCGGAGAGGGGAACGACTTCAACCGCGGGATCGAGTGCGTCTTCGTCGCGCTGCACCTGCGGGGCGTGACGATCAGGGTCGACCTGCCGGACGACGCGCTGAAGAACACGGACGGGGATTCGTTCCCGAACAACGTCACCCAGCAGGACTCTCTGGAGCGGA
>JBDLIY010000664.1:0-2094 GCA_039714635.1 Planctomycetota bacterium | reverse complement strand
TTCAGCCGCTCCGTCAAGACCGGGTGAAGGCTCATGCCTGGGAGACTACGGCAATCTGTCCTTCTGTCAAGGATGGGTTGAGATAAATCAAGTCTTGAAACAGGTACACATTCCTCCGTCGGACGGGGCGCGACGAGTCCTGGACGACGGGAATCCGTAGAATCCTCCCATGGGCGACCTCAAACGATACGAGCGCTTCGGCTGGGACTACGACGACGTAAACCCGCCGGACCCCGCCGCCGAGGCCTGGTACCTCCGCCACCTCGAGCGCACCGGCGGCCCCGTCCTGGAACTCGCCTGCGGCGCCGGGAAGCTGCTCGATGTCTTCGCCCGGGCCGGGCACGAGGTCACGGGCCTCGACCTCTCGGAGGCCATGCTCGACCTGGCCCGCCGGCGGCTGGCCGGTCTCCCCGACGATGTCCGGCGCCGTGTCACCCTCGTCCGGGGCGACATGGCCGACTTCGACCTCGGCCGGACGTTCCCCGCGATCGTGCTGGCGGACAACTCGTTCCGGGAGCTGCCCGATCGGGATGCCCTCCGGACCTGCCTCGGCGTCGTCCGGCGCCACCTCGCGCCCGGCGGTCTCCTCCTCCTGACGGAGCGCCGGTTCGATCCGTCACGCTACCCCGACGGCCGGGCCGCCTGGCCGTTCGGAGAGCCGCGGATCGACCCGGCGACGGGAGAGAGCGTCCGCCGCCGGATCGAGGTGCGGCTCCTCGAAGCGCCGCGCCGGATCTCGGGCACCATGACCTACGAGATCACCGGCGCCGACGGCGCGGTCACCGTGGAGGAGTGCCCATTCTCCGGTCCGGTCCTCGAGGTCGCGGAGTACTTCGAGCTGTTCGAAGAAGCGGGCTTCGCGGCTGAGCTCCGCGTCGGCTACGAGGAGCGCCCCGACGACGGCGTCACGCCGATGCTCTGCTTCCGCCTGATCACCGCCTCGACCGCGAGGTGATCGGAGACGACGTCCGGCACCACCTCGTAGCTCGCGAGCTCGAGCTCCGGCGAGACGAGGATCCAGTCGAGCTTGCGGCTCGGCCGGTGGGCCGGGAACGTCGGCATGCGCCCGGGGTCGATCGGCCCCTCGAGGAGCAGCTCCGCCATCAGGCGTTTCACCGCGCTCCGGCCGGTCCTCCCCGTCGTGTTCAGGTCGCCCATCAGCACGAGCGGTCGGCCGCGCTCCGCGAGCGTCTCCGCCAGCGTCCGCACCTGGGACCGGTGGAACGGCGCCAGGAAGTCGAGGTGCACGGACGCCACGTCGATCGACCCGTCGTCCACCTCGACGGCGGTGACCACGAACCCCTTCGTGTCGAGCGGCCGGGCGCGGAAGCGCACGGAACGGACGGAGTGGATCGGCCGCTTCGAGAGGATCGAAGTCCCGTAGAACATCCCGAATCGCCGGTAGCGGGCCGAGAAGTGGGTTCCGTGCGCCGTCCGGTCGAACCCGCCCCCGTCGGCGATCCGCGCCAGGTGGTTGAAGCGGCCGGTGAAGAGGGAGTGGCGGTCGGCTTCCTGCAGGGCGACGACGTCCGGAGACCTTTCGCGGAGGACGGAGACCACGTCCTCGGTCGTTCGTCGGAACGCCTCGCGGCGCCAGGGCGCGCTTCCCCGGCGCGGGCCGCGGCCGTGCCGCAGGTTCAGGGTCAGGACCTTGAGTTCTCCCGCCATCGTCCGTCGATTATCATCGCCCGGATGGACTTCGAGGAGTTCTCCGACCGCGCCGTCGAGATCGTGGCCGCCGTCCCCGAGGGGTTCCTTCGGGGCGTGACGGGGGTGCTCGCCCACCGCGAGGCGAGGGAGGACCCCGAGATCCCGGGTTCGTTCTTCTTCGGGGAGTGCGGGGACGACGAGGTGGCGGCGCTGACGGAGCCGGAGGCGCTACGCTCGCGGATTCACCTCTACTGGGGCTCGTTCGCGGCGATCGCGCGGAACGAGCCGGACTTCGACTGGGACGGCGAGCTGATCGAGACGATCCTGCACGAGCTGCGCCACCACCTCGAGGACCGGGCCGGGATCCTCGACCTGCGGATCGAGGACGAACTGGACGCGATCGAGGCGCGGCTCCGGGCCGGACTGGCGTGAATCTGCAAATCG
>JBDLIY010000663.1:0-2094 GCA_039714635.1 Planctomycetota bacterium | reverse complement strand
GCAGCCGAACGCACCCCAGGCGGCGTCATCGAGCTTCCCGTCGATGACGAGCGGCGACTCGGCACGCAGGCAGTAGTACTTCCGCGGCGCGTACTCGATCGCCGGCACCGGGAAGTCGTCCTCTCCCTCGGCCGGCGCCGGCGCGCAGGCGGCGAGGACCAGGCCGAGGAGAATCCAGTTGTGACGTCTCATGCGTGCCTCCCGGGAGCCGCGGTCACGCGACCTTCACGACGACCTTGCCGAAGGCGTGCCGGCCCTCGAGATACTCGTGGGCCTCGGCGGTGCGCTCCAGCGGGAAGGTGGCGTCCACCACCGGCTTCAGCGACTTCGCGCCGAGCAGATGCATGACGTCCGTGAACTCCTTCCGGGAGCCGAGGTAGCTGCCGAGGATCGTCCGCTCGCGGTTGAACAGCGGCCGCAGCGCGATCGTCGCGGAGGGGCTGCCGGTCTCGCCGCAGCAGACGAGCCGGCCGCCGCGGGAAAGACAGGAGACGCTCTCGACGAGCGTCGGCCCGCCGACGTGCTCCATGACGACGTCCACGCCGCGCCCCTCGGTCAGGTCCCGCACCGCGTCCGCGAAGTCGATCTCCCGGTAGTTGATCGCGTGGTGGGCGCCGAGGTCCTTCGCGCGCTGGAGCTTGTCCGGGTTGCTCGCGGTGGCGATGACGGTGGCGCCGCCGGCGGAGGCGATCTGGACGGCCGCCGTGCCGAGGCCGGAGCTGGCGGAGTGGATGAGGATCGTCTCGCCGACGCGCAGATTCGCCCGGCCGATCAGGGCGTGCCACGCGGTGAGGAAGACGACCGGCGTCGCCGCCCAGTCCGTCATCCCGAGCGAGTCGTTCACGGGGACGACGTTCCGGGCGGGCACCGCGATCCGCTCCGCGCAGCCGCCGTCCCGGTGAACGCCGATCAGGCGCAGCTCCGGGCAGACGTGCTCCCGCCCCGAGGTGCAGAAGCGGCAGGATCCGCAGGAGATCACGGGGTAGAGGACGACGGGTTCGCCCGTCTCGGCGTTCCGGCCCGCCACGTCCGTGCCCGGCACGACGGGCAGCGGCAGGTACGGGAACTCGCCGCGCCGCACCCGGAGGTCGAGGTGGTTCAGGCCGCAGGCCTTCACGTCGACGAGGACCTCGCCGGTCGCGGGCGCGAGGTCGTCCGTCTCCAGGTACTCGAGGACGTCCGCGTCCCCGAAATCATTGATGCGGATCGCACGCATGGACATGCGCGCATTATGAGCGAGGGAGCCCCGGGGGTAAACTCCGGCCGGACAGGGAACGACCTCCCGGAGGAGAAATGCGCAAGCTCAGGATCGCGGTCACGGTCGCCTGCCTGGTGCTGATGCTCGTCCCCGCCGTCGTCGCGACGATCGGGCGGCACGTGTCGGAGGCCCGCACCCCGGCCTGGTTCGGCCCGAGGCACGCCGTTCTCCGACGCCTGCCCGATCCTCCGGCGGGCTGGAACTACCGCTTCGCGGTCATGGGGGACATCCAGCAGGGCCTGGCGGCGTACCGGGCCTCGCTCGCGCGGCTCCGGGAGGCGCAGGGGATCGCATTCGCAGTCGTCTGCGGCGACCTGGTGAACCGGAAGAGCCTTCCCCACTACCGCGTCCTCTTCGCGGCCATGAAGGACGAGGATCCGGGCTTTCCGGTCCTCACCGTTCCGGGGAACCACGACGATCCGGATCTGTACGGGAAGCACGTGGGGCCCCGATTCTGGTCGGCCCGCGTCGGCCCGGACCTCGTCGTGGGCGTGGATACTTCCGAGATCGACTCCCCGGGGCCGTTCTTCGACATCCTGTCCGCGAAGCTCGCCGAAGATGCCCGCTACCGTTTCGTCTTCCTCCACCGTCCGGTGGCCCGGCCCGGCCGGACCCGCGCGAAGTTCGCCGGGCTCGCGAGGGTGCTCGCGGACGGGAACGTCACCGCTGTCTTCGCGGGCCATCTCCACCACTGGGAGAGCTTCACGCACGAGGGCGTCCTCCACGTGACCAACGGTCGAGGCGGGGACCTGACGGGCACGACGACGTCGGACGCGGCGGTGGGGATCGTGACGGTCACGGCGGAAGGCGTCTCGGCGGAAGAGGTCGGGGTCGGC
>JBDLIY010000662.1:0-2095 GCA_039714635.1 Planctomycetota bacterium | reverse complement strand
TCTTTCCGAGCCGGCGGGCATTCGCCGACTGAGTGGTTCGGTCGGCGAGTGCAGGCCGTCCCTGTACCGTTCGCGCCTCGTATCCCTGCTGTCACTGCACACACAGCCGTGAACGATCCGTCAGTCTGTCTGATCACAAGAGAGATGGTTCCGGGTTGCCTGAGGGGGTTGCTGATCAGGGGCTGATCGCCGCTCGGGGCATCAATTCCCGATGAGTGTCGCCGCCTTGTCGATGAGTTCGCCGAGGGCCCGCCGCTCGTGGTGCGGATCCTCGCCTTCCGTCCCCACGAGCAGTTCCTTCGCGAGCGCGAAGCTCGCGTTTCCCATATCCTCCGACTGGCGGAGCGCCATCCCGAACGTCGCGACCGCGGCAGCGAACCGGAAGTCTCGGGAGGCCGTCCCGAACGAGACGTTCCCGGGGTCGCCGACCGGGATCTGGATGAGGCGGCTCCGGTCCCCGGTCGGCTGCTTGTAGCGGAGCTTCACGAACATCACCTCGTCCTGCAACTCCGGTCCGTCCGTCTTGCGTCCGGACTGGTAGCGAAGCGGGTCCACGCTCGAATTCGCCGCGTTCTCCTCCGGTGACGTGATCTCGTAGAGCGCGGTGACGGAGTGGCCGCCGCCGATCTCCCCCGCGTCCTTCCTGTCGTCGTTGAAGTCGTGCGCCGCGAGTTTGCGGTTCTCATATCCGATCAGGCGGTAGGAGCCGACCAGATCCGGGTTGAACTCGACCTGGATCTTCACGTCCTTGGCGATCGTAATCAGCGTTCCCGATGCGTCTCTGACGAGGACCTTCTCGGCCTCGGTGATCGAATCGAGGTAGGCGTAGTTTCCGTTGCCCCTGTCAGCCAGCATCTCCATCTGCGAGTCCTTCAGGTTGCCGCGGCCGACTCCGAGCACGGTCAGGAATACCCCGCTTTCGCGCTCCCTCACAATGAGCTTCGTGAGCGCGCTTCGACTTGTGATCCCCACGTTGAAATCGCCGTCCGTGGCGAGGATCACCCGGTTGATGCCCTCCTCGTCGAAGTTCTTCCTGGCGAGGTCGTAGGCGAGCTGGATCCCGGCCCCGGCGTTTGTCGAGCCACCGCCCCGGAGCCGGTCGATTGCCGCGAGAATCGTCTGTTTCCGGGATCCGTCCGTCGGTTCGAGCACCACGCCGCTCGCGCCCGCGTAGACCACCATCGAGACGCGGTCCTGCTCTCCGAGTTGTTTCGTGAGAAGTTTCATCGCGGCCTGCACGAGCGGGAGCTTATCGGGTGAGGTCATGGATCCGGAGACGTCGAGGAGGAAGACCAGGTTGCGCGGGGGCACGTTCTCTGTCTCGATCCGTTTCCCCTGTACGCCGATCAGCACGAGACGATGCTTCGGGTTCCAGGGGCATCGGGCGATCTCGGTCGTCACGGAGAAGGGGACGTCGCCTTCGGGCTGCGGATAGTCGTACTGGAAGTAGTTGAGCATTTCCTCGATGCGGACTGCGCCTTCGGGCGGGATCCGCCGGTTCTCGATCAGGTTCCGGACGTTGCTCATCGAGGCCGTGTCCACGTCAATGGAGAATGTGGAGAGCGGGTGGTCGCGCGGGCTCCTGAAAACGTTCTTGTCGATCGCGTCGTAGCTCTCGCGATCGACGGGTGGGGCGTACCAGTCTTCACCCTGCCCGGGGGCGCCGCCATGTGCTCGAAGGTTGAGACGACCGCCACGGGCGCCGAAGGCTCCCCCCGCACCGCCGCCGATGCCGATCGCGGCATTTGTCGAGGGCCCGTCGAACGGGGCGTCGCTGATGAAGTCCTTCCTGCCCAGCGACTCCTCAAAGGGGAGATGGCTGTCTGTCTCGTTGTGGTCGGACACCTTGGCGTCCCTGATGACGGGATCCGGGAGGTTCTCCCGCACCTCGACCGGCACCGATTCGACGAGGTCGGGACTGACCTCTTCTTCGAGCAGATCGAGTCTGCCATCCCCGACTGCGACGACGATCGCGGGACGGTGAGCCGGAGCATGCGGCACAAACAGGAAGGTCCCGAGCAGGACCGCCGCGTTCACCGCGACCGCGACGACGATGACGACCACATTTCGCGCTTTCATATCCCTTCGAACGGAG
>JBDLIY010000661.1:0-2105 GCA_039714635.1 Planctomycetota bacterium | reverse complement strand
GGAGCGATCGCTTCCGGACTGTCCGACAACCTGATCGAGCGCGCCGCCGACGTGATGCTGAAGGAGGGGCGCCCGCTGATCCTCGTGCCCCGGGAGACACCGCTCTCCCTCATCCACCTGAGGAACATGACGAGCGTCGCCGAAGCGGGAGCGGTGGTGCTGCCCGCGTCGCCGGGCTTCTATCACGGTCCGGAGACGATCCAGGACCTCGTGGACATGGTCGTGACGAAGATCACGGACCGCCTGGGGCTGCGCCTCGACCTGATCCGGAGGTGGGGCGCCGAATGAAGCTCCTCGCGCGCATCACGGACTACGGGAAGCTCGTGCGGTTCACGCACACGATCTTCGCGCTGCCGTTCGCGGTGATGGGGGCGGTGCTGGCGGTGCGCGCCGGGCGCGGCGATCCCGGCTGGTGGGAGGCGGCCTGGATCCTCGTGGCGATGGTCGGCGCCCGCACCGCGGCCATGGCGATGAACCGGCTCGCGGACCACGAGATCGACGCCACGAACCCGCGGACGTCGGATCGGGAACTCCCGAGCGGGCGGATGGGCCGTGGCGAGGTGTGGGCCCTGCTCGCGGTCTCGACGGGCGCCTTCGTCCTCGCCTGCGGGATGCTCTCCCCGATGACGCTCTACCTGTCGCCGGTGGTGATCGTCGTCCTGTACTCGTACCCGTACGCGAAGCGCTTCACCTGGCTGTGTCACCTCTGGCTCGGCGCCGCGCTGGGGCTGTCCCCGGTCGGGGCGTGGGTCGCGGTGGCCGGCGGCTTCGGCGATGGCTTCGCGGCGGTGCTGTTCCTCGGTTTCGCCGTCACGCTCTGGACCGCGGGGTTCGACGTGCTCTACGCGCTTCTGGACGTGGAGCACGACCGCTCCCGGGGGCTGCACTCGATCCCGTCGCGCCTCGGCGTGGGGCCCGCGCTCCTGCTGTCCGGGTTGTTTCACGCGGGGACGGTGTTCCTGCTCGTCCTCGCGGGGCGCACCGCAGACCTCGGCTGGATCTGGTGGACGGGCCTCGCCGGCGTGACGGGTCTTCTGATCGCGGAGCATGCCATGGTGAAGGCCGACGACCTCTCGAAGGTCAACCTGGCGTTCTTCACGATGAACGGAGCCGTCAGCATGGGGCTGATGGCGGCCTTCCTCTTCGACGTTTGGCTCGCATGACCGGCTCTGGGAGAATACGCCAGGCTCGCCGGACGGCGAGGGTACGGAGGTGACATGGGCTTTCTCGACTGGTACGACCGCGACCGCAAGCTGACGGACTACGCTCCGGGCGAACTTCGCCGGGTGGAGGAGCGACTCACGATCCGGGAGACGCAGTCGCTGTCGCGACTCGAACGCCTGGAGGAGGAGCGCGAGGAGATCTTCCGCCGCGGGGCGTTGTCGGTCGCGCCGACGCGGCGCCGGGTCCTGGCCCGGCTCTTCGCGCGACGCCAGCGCGAGTGCGAGGAGATCGAGCGAAGCCTGTCCCACATCACGAAGGAGGCGCTGATCGTCTCCGGGATCCGCTTTCGCATCGAGAAGCGCCTGGAGGGCGATTCCTCCGCGCTGAAGAAGGTCGCCGCGAAGGCGGTCGACGGCCTGGCCGGTGCCTTCGAGGACGAGACCGTGGACGGCGAGGAGTTCGCCGGACAGGTGCGGTCGGTCCTGGGGAAGGTGAAGGGCGGCAAGGACGATCCCCTGCGCGGTATCGGCCAGCGGGCGAAGGACGTTCTCGCGGTCTGGAACGACTTCGACGCCGGAGGGATCGCCGGCGTGGAAGAAGGCCTGGCGGAGATCCGGAAGCGGATGGCTCCCGTCGACGAGGAGGAGTAGCTGAAGGCCGCGGACGTCGTCAACCAGCTGTCCTCCGGTCCGCTCCCCGGCACGATCGTGCTGCACGGGGAGGAGACCTGGTTCGCGCGCGAAGCGACGCGGATCGTGAGGGGGCGCTTCCTCCGCGGGGAAGGGGGCGAAGAGGGTGAGGGATTCCTCTCGTTCGACGCGCCGCGGAGCCTGAACGACAGCGAGGGCGTCGGAATCGGCGTCGCCCTCGACGAGGCGCGCACCTTTCCCATGTTCGGCGGGAAGAAGGTGATCCGGTACCGCGCCCGCGCGCTCGAGGAC
>JBDLIY010000660.1:0-2118 GCA_039714635.1 Planctomycetota bacterium | reverse complement strand
TGGAACCGGGAGGAGTGCCGGCCCTGGATCTGGATCGTGTTGCCCTTCTCGCGGCCGACCGTCACTGGCTCCGGACCGAGATCCACGACCCGGACGTCGTCTCCCTTCTGGACGATGAGGTGCGCGGTGACCATCAGGCGTTCCCCACGGGGACGAGCTTCGCGTACATCTTCACGAGCTTCTTCCGCCCGTAGCTCGTGAAGTCCACGACGACGCGGGAGGACGGCCCGCTCCCGGTGAGGTCGACGACGCGGCCGACGCCGAAGTGGCCGTGCCGGACCTTCATTCCGACCGCCAGGTCCTCCCCGTCGTCCGGGGCGGGCGCCGCGGGTTCTCCGTACTCCCGATCGGTCCGGTCCGAGAGGAACGACGGCGCCTCGCCCGTCCGCATCGAGTCGTCGGCGATCTCCTTCAAGAACCGCGAACGGGTCGAGAAGGACGACTGTCCCCACTGATAGCGCTGGAGAGCGTTCGTCAGGTGGAGTTCCTCCCGCGCCCGCGTCATGCCGACGAAGAGCAGGCGGCGCTCCTCCTCCAGATCCTCCTTCGAGTCCCGGCTCCGCGAGTGCGGAAGCAGCCCCTCCTCGAGGCCGGCGACGACCACCGTCTTGTACTCCAGCCCCTTCGCCGTGTGCAGCGTCATGAGGGGCACGCGGGCCGAGTGCCGGTCGTTCTGGTCCGCGTCGGAGAGCAGCGAGACCTCCTCGAGGTACTCGGGCAGGCCCCGCCCGTCGCCCTTCGCCTGGAACTCCGCCGCGGACGCGACGAGCTGGGACACGTTCTCCCAGCGGTCCTCGTGGTTGTCCGGGTAGCGCGCCTTCAGCCAGGCCGCGTAGTCCGTGCTCGAAACGATGCGCTCGATCAGCGCCGCCACCGGCCCCGCCGACGCCCCGGTGAGGTCCCCGAACAGCTCCGTGAACCCGATGACGGCCTTCCGGGAGCGGCCCGTGATCCCCGGCGCCTCCTCCACGCGTCTCGCGGCCTCGAGGAGGGGAAGCTCGTGCTCCCTCGCGAACGCGACCAGGCGGTCCCGCGTCGTATCCCCGATGCCGCGGGCCGGGACGTTCAGGATCCGGAGCAGCGTCTCGGTGTCCCGCGGGTTGCTGACCACCTTCAGGTAGGCGAGCAGGTCGAGCACCTCGGCCCGGCGGAAGAACTCCGTGCCGCGCACGATCATGTACGGGATGCCGCGGTCGATGAACGCCTTCTCCACCGACCGCGAGAGCGCGTGGACGCGGTAGAAGATCGCGACGTCGGAGTAGGGGATGCCGCGCTCGTAGGCCCTGAGCACGGTGTCCGCGATGATCCGCCCCTCCTCCTCCTCGTCCTCCGCGGTGTGGAGACGGATCCGCGTCCCGTTCTCCCTCGTGGAGAGGAGCGCCTTCGCCTTGCGGTCCTTGTTGTGGCGGATCAGCGAGTCCGCCCCGGCGAGGATGTGGCCGGTGGAGCGGAAGTTCTCCTCCAGGCGGATGATCTTCGTCTCCGGGTAGTCCTTCTCGAAGTCGAGGATGTTGCGGATGTCCGCCCCGCGGAAGCGGTAGATCGACTGGTCCGGGTCGCCGGTGGCGTGGATGTTCCGCTGCGGCTCGGTCAACGTCCGCATCAGGAGGAACTGCACGCGGTTCGTGTCCTGATACTCGTCCACGAGCACGAACTGGAAGCGGTGCTGGTAGTAGCCCGCGACGTCCTCGTGGTTCGTGAGGAGTTCCAGCGTCTTGACGAGCAGGTCGTCGAAGTCCATGGCGTTGGACTCGCGCAGGCGCCGCTCGTAGCCGGGGTAGACGTTCGCCACGACCTCGGAGAAGAAGTCGTGCGCCCGGCCCCGAGCCTTCTCCGGGGAGACCAGGTTCGTCTTCAGGCGGCTGATCGCGGCGCGCACGGCCGCGGGCCGGAACTGCGTCGAGTCCACGTTCAGGTCGCGGATGACGTCCCGCACGATCCGCTGCTGGTCGTCGTCACTGTAGATCGAGAAGTTGTGCTCGTAGCCCAGCCGGTCGGCCGACCGCCGGAGCATCCGCGCGCCCATGGAGTGGAACGTGGAGACCCACAGACCGTCCGCCTCGAGGAGGTCGTCCACCCTCACGAGTACCTCCCCCGCCGCCTTGTTCGTCAACGTGA
>JBDLIY010000659.1:0-2124 GCA_039714635.1 Planctomycetota bacterium | reverse complement strand
TGCCGGACCGGACCGAGTTCCTCGCCCGCTACCCGGATCTCGAGGAGGAACTCGGTCCCTGCATGACGGCCCTCGAGTTCCTCCGGCAACCGACCGGGGCGGCACCCGGCCCCGCCGCGCCGGAGCGGTCCCGACGTATCGGCGACTTCGAAATCGAGCGCGAGATCGGGCGAGGCGGCATGGGAGTCGTCTACGTGGCCCGGCAGATTTCCCTGAACCGGCGGGTGGCCCTGAAGATGCTGCCCTTCGCCGCGGTCCTCGATCCCCGGCAACTCCAGCGCTTCAAGAACGAGGCGATGGCGGCGGCGGGCCTCCACCACGGGAACATCGTCCCCGTCCACTCGGTCGGATCCGAGCGGGGAATCCACTACTACGCGATGCAATACGTCGACGGGGTAAGCCTGGCCGACCTCATCGATGAGTTGCGGGACGCGGACGGACCGGCCGCAGACTCCTCCGACGCGGCCCGCGCCCTGACCGGCGGACGAAGCACGAGGAGCGGGGACTACTGCCGGAACGTGGCCCGCCTGGGCGCCGACGTGGCGATGGCACTCGACCACGCACACGAGCAGGGCGTCGTGCACCGGGACGTGAAGCCGGCGAACCTGCTCCTGGAAGGCTCGGGCCGGGCCTGGGTCACGGATTTCGGCCTCGCGGCCTTCCGTACCGAGCGGGGACTCACGATGACCGGAGACCTCGTGGGCACCGTCCGGTACATGAGCCCTGAGCAGACCCGCGCGAAGCGGACTCCCGTCGATCACCGGACGGACATCTACTCCCTGGGCGTGACGCTCTACGAGCTGCTCACGCTGGCACAGGCGTTCCCCGGCGAGGACACGCACGCGGTCCTGGCGGACGTCGTGGAGAAGGACCCGCCGGGCGTCCGCCGTCTGAATCCGGCCATCCCCCCGGAACTCGCGACGATCGTTCTGAAGGCGATGGCGAAGCGGCCGGAAGACCGGTACGAGACGGCCCGGGAACTCGCGGAGGATCTTCAACGGTTCCTCGAGGACCTTCCGATCCGGGCGAAGCGCCCGTCCCTCGCGAAAGTCGCCGCGAAGTGGTCCCGCCGGCACCGCGCCCTGGTTCTCGCGGCGGCCACCGTGTTCCTGGTCGCGTTCGCCGGTCTCGCCGCGGGCAGCGCCCTGCTGGCGCAGGAGGCGCGCCGCTACGAGAGCCTCTACGGTCGGGCCCGGGACACGCTGAGCCTCATGCTGCGCGAGGTGACCCGGGGGAGGGAAGCGCGCATGACCGGCCTCTCGCTGGAGCTGCTCGAAGAGCTCCGGGACTTCCACGCCGGCTTCCTCCGCGGAGAGCCCGCCGGAGATCCGCGCGAGATCGCCATGGCCCACGCCAGCATCGGCAGGATCCTGACGATCCTCGGCGACGGCGCGGAAGCCGAGCAGCACCTGGTCGCCGCGGACGGGATCCTCGAGGGGCTCGCCGCGGGTGCTTCGGTCCGGATGGACCGGATCGCGGTCCGGCTGCACTTCGGGGAGCTGCGGATGACCCGGGGCGACACAGATCGCGCGCGAGAGTCTTACGAGGCCGCGGTGGACAAGGCGGAGGAGCTGGTGGCCCTCTTCCCCTCCGTCGAGTCGCGTCTCTCCCGGGCCCGGGCCCGGCTGGGGCTCGCCCGCTTCCTCGTCTCCGAGGAGCGATACAGGGAAGCCCTGAGCCGGTGCTACCGGCCGGCGCACGACGATCTCGACTCGCTGATCGAGGCGGATCCGGAGAACGTCCCCGCGCGGCAGCTCTTCGCGGAGATCTGCCATCGCGCCAGCGGAGCGTTCGAGAAGCTGGGCGAGACCCTCATGGCCCTCGGCCTGCGAGGGACCTCGGGCAAGGCGTACAGGGCCCTGGCGGACGAGTTCCCGGAGCACCCCGGGGCGGACACCTGGGGGTTCCGGAAATGGGAGGCCGAAGCGGACTGCCGGGCCCTCACCTGGGACCTGCTCCGGGAGTTGCCGGAACGGCATCCCACTCCCGGGGACGTCGCCGGCATCGACGCCGCTCTCGACGGACGCGGCCCCCTCGATCCCGCCGACCGGCCCCTGGGCGCGTCGCCGGCCCGGTTCGAGGCCCGGGCGTTCACCTGCCTCCCTTGGGGAGACGGTCCCTTCG
>JBDLIY010000658.1:0-2124 GCA_039714635.1 Planctomycetota bacterium | reverse complement strand
CACCCAGGTGCCCATCATCGAGGTCCCCGCGGTCAGCAGGAACGGCTTGATGCGGACCGCGCCCGCCTCGATCACCGCCTCCTTCGCGCTCTCGCGACCCTCCGCGATCAGCACCTGGATGAAGTCGATCAGGATGATCGAGTTCCGAACGACGATCCCGGAGAGCGCGATCATTCCGATCATTCCGGTGGCCGTGAAGAAAATCGGGTTCGCGAACCCGCCCACCGGGATGTCCATCAGGACGTTGAGCAGCCAGAAACCCGGCATGATGCCGATCATCGTGATCGGGATGCTGACCATGATGATGAGCGGCATGAGCAGCGAGCCGGTCTGGGCCACGAGCAGGATGTAGATGCCCGCCAGCGCGGCCGCGAACGCGGCGCCGAGGTCGCGGAAGACGTCCACCGTGATCTTCCACTCGCCCTCGCCGGCGAACTCGACCTCGTACCCCTCGGGCAGCGGGTCCTTCTTCAAGGCCGACTGCATCGCGAGGACGGCGTCCACCGGGCTGGTGCCGGCGGTCTCGCCCATGACGAAGAAGACGCGCCGCAGGTCCTTCCGCAGGATCGTCTTGTCCTCGACGCGCTCCTCGAAGCGGCCGAGGTCGCCGAGCGTCAGCACCGCGCCGTTCGCGCCGCGGACCGGGATGCGCAGGAGGTCCTCGGGGCTGGAGCGGTCCTTCCGATCGAGGCGGACCTCGATGGCGGTGGGACGGCGCTCGGACGGATCGTGGACCACGCCCGCGAAGCTGCCGTCGAGCGACGCGCCGAGCGTGGCGACGATCGCCTGCTGGCTGATGCCGGCCAGGGCCGCCTTCTCGCGGTCCGTCACGAACCGGAGGGCGACGCGGTCGGTCTCGACCATGTCGTCGATGTCCACGACGCCGTGGGTCCGGCCGAACAGGTCGCGGACCTTCCCGCCGACGCGCACCGTCTCCTCCCAGGTCGCGTCGAGCGGCGGGTAGATCTCCGCCGTGACGGTCGAGAGAACCGGCGGGCCCGGAGGCGCTTCGAGGATCTTCACGTTGGCGCCGTGCTTCTCCCCGATCGCGGTCACGTCGTTCCGCAGGCGGAGCGAGATCGCGTGGCTCTGCTGCTCGCGGTCGTGCTTGTGGATCAGGTTGACCCGGATGTCCGCGAGGTTCGAACCGGTCCGCAGGAAGTAGTGCCGCACCATCCCGTTGAAGTCGTGCGGGCTGGCGATGCCGACGTAGGTCTCGTAGTCGGCGACCTCGGGAACGGTCTGGAGGTAGTCGCCGAGTTCGCGGACGACGCGGTCCGTCTCCTCGAGCGTCGTGCCCTCGGGCATGTCGACGACGAGTTGCAGCTCGTTCTTGTTGTCGAACGGGAGCATCTTCAGCGGGACGAAGCCGAACAGCGCCAGGCCCACCGCGCCGAAGAACGCGAGCAGGATGAACAGCAGGAAGAAGCTGCCGATCACGCGCTGGCCGAGCAGCGGCGCCATGAAGAACCGGTAGATCCGGTAGATCGCGCTCTTCTTGAGCTCGAAGGGCTTGTCCTGCCGGCCGTACTCCGCCTTGAGGAGGCGGTAGCCGGCCCACGGCGTGACGGTCAGCGCGATGATCAGCGAGGCGAGCATCACGACCGGCACGTTGAACGGCATCGGCTCCATGTACGGCCCCATCATGCCCGTCACGAAGAACATGGGCAGGAAGGAGACGATGACCGTGAAGGTCGCCATGATCAGCGGCGGGCGGACCTCGTTGACCGCGGTCAACGTCGCCTGCATCGGCGGTTCCTTCATCAGCCGGAAGTGGCGGTGGATGTTCTCCACGTCCACGATCGGGTCGTCGACCAGCAGGCCTAGCGACAACACCAGCGCGAAGAGCGTGACGCGGTTGATCGTGTAGCCGACGAGGAAGTCGGCCGCGAGGGCGATGGAGAACGTCATCGGCACCGCGAGCGCCACCACCAGCGCGGAGCGCCAGCCGAGGCCGAGGATGATGATCACGACGACCGTGATCATCGCCACGAGGATGTGGCCGGCCAGCTCGTTCACCTTCTCGTCCGCCGTCGCGCCGTAGTTGCGGGTGACGGTGACGTCCACGCCCTCCGGGATCACGCCCTGCTCGCGAAGGTCGTCCACCGTCTCGATGACGTCCTC
>JBDLIY010000657.1:0-2125 GCA_039714635.1 Planctomycetota bacterium | reverse complement strand
CCTCGCGCGGATCCGGCCCGAGCTTCCGGCCGCGGCCGTCCGGCGAACCAGCGAGCGACTCTCGAGCGAAGCGGAGACGCCCGACCGTGTCGTCACCCACGGCGACCTCGGCCCCGAACACATCCTCGTCGACCCGGCGACGCACGCCGTGACGGGCGTCATCGACTGGGAGGACGTGGGCCCGTGGGAGGCGGCGGGCGACTTCGTGGGTCTCTGGGCCGAGCTCGGAGAGCCCGCCCTGCAGGCCGCTCTCGATGCGTACGGACCTGCGTTCGACGAGCGTTTGGCCGGCCGCGTCCGCTTCCACGCGACGCGCTGGATGCTCCACCAGGTGAAGACCTCCGAGGACGGCTGGAAGCCCGGAGACCGCGACCGGTGGATCGCGCGCATCGTCGAGCGGTCCGAACGGTAGTGTCGCTCGCAATCCGCCGCTCCGCGGGGCAGAATCGCGCTCGCCCCATGGACTACGCCTACACCTACTCCAGCCCACGCCGGCTCTACCTGAACGTCACGAACCGCTGCACGAACCGCTGCTCGTTCTGCGTGCGGGACGTCCGGGCGGGTCTGGGCGACGGCCACCTGCGCGGCGGGGAGGAGCCGGACCTCGACGCGCTGCTCGCGGCGATCGACGCGAAGGGCGACACCTTCGACGAGATCGTCTGGTGCGGATTCGGAGAGCCGACCTTCCGCCTGGACCTGATCGTGGCGGCGGCGCCGGAGCTTCGGGAGAGGTGTGATCGCGTGCGACTCGACACGAACGGTCACGGGGCGCTGATCCACGGACGGGATGTCCTGCCGGATCTGGCCGACGCGGTGGACGAGGTGTCGGTCTCGCTGAACGCGCCGACGGCGGCACGCTACGTCGAGCTCTGCCGGCCGGCCTTCGGCAATCACTCGCCGGAGGCGTTCTTCGAGGCGACATGCGACTTCCTGGCGGGCGCCGTCGGGCGGTTCGACGACGTGACGGCGTCGGTGGTCGGCCACGCCCTCGACCTCGACGAGGTGGAGGCGGCCGAAGCGCTGGCGGAGTCGCTGGGCGGCCGGCGGTTCCGGGTGCGGTAGGGACGGCTCAGAACCGGTCGGGCTCCTCCCGACCAGAGAACACGCGCGGCGGGGCGTCGGGCGAATCCGGTAAAAACGGTTCCGCCTCCGTACTACCGGATTCGTTTCAGGAAGACCGCCGCCAGCGGGGGGAGCGTCAGGCTCAGCGACTGCGGGCGGCCGTGCGCCTCCTCGGCCTCCGCCAGCAACGGACCCGCGTCGCCGACGTTGCCGCCGCCGTAGACCTCCGCGTCACTGTTCAGGATCACGCGCCACCCGCCGGGGAACGGGACGCCGATCCGGTGGCCCTCACGCACCACCGGCGTGAAGTTCAGCACACACAGCACCGGGTCCGACCCATCCGTCCCCCTCCGGAGGAACGCCACCACGCTGTTCTCCGCGTCGTCCGCCTCGACCCACTCGAAACCGTCCGGCTCGCAGTCCTTCTCGTGCATCGCCGGCTCTTCGCGATAGACGCGGTTCAGGTCCCGGACCCAGTCCCGGATCCCGCGGTGCGGGGCATGCTCCAGCAGGTGCCACTCGACGCTCGCGTCATGGTTCCACTCCGACCGCTGGGCCAACTCGCAGCCCATGAAGAGGAGCTTCTTCCCCGGCTGCGACCACTGGTGCGCGTAGAGCAGCCGCAGGTTCGCGAACTTCTGCCAGTCGTCGCCCGGCATCTTGCCGATCAACGACCCCTTGCCGTGCACGACCTCGTCGTGGGAAAGCGGCAGCATGAAATTCTCGGACCAGGCGTACAGCGCGCGGAACGTCAGCATCCGGTGATGGAACTTCCGGTGCACCGGGTCCTCGGACATGTACGAAAGCGTGTCGTGCATCCAGCCCATGTCCCACTTCATCCCGAAGCCGAGGCCACCCACCCACGTCGGCCGCGAAACGCCCGGCCAGTCCGTCGACTCCTCCGCGATCGTCTGCACGTCCGGGTGGCGGCGGTAGACGTCCTCGTTCAACTGCTTGAGGAAGCTCATCGCCTCCAGGTTCTCCCGCCCGCCGTGCTCGTTCGGGATCCACTCCCCCTCCTTCCGGGAGTAGTCGAGATAGAGCATCGAGGCGACCGCGTCCG
>JBDLIY010000656.1:0-2129 GCA_039714635.1 Planctomycetota bacterium | reverse complement strand
CCCAGGCGGTAACCGATCTCCTTCAGCATCCCGTTGGACACCACCGCGAGAAGCTCCCGACGCGCCGGGGCCGTCCGCATGGCGTCGGCGAGGTCCTGGAAGGTCCCGCGGTCGCGGAGTTCCGCCTTCACGCGGCGCATCGCCCGGCGGAGCGAATCCTCCATCTGCTCCTCGACCGTCTCCCGCGCCACGGTCCGGTTCACCTCCGCGAGGAGGAGCACGGGGACGGCGGAGACGACGAGATAGGAGATCAGGAGCTTGTGCTGGAAGCGGAGGGAGAAGCGGCGGAGGTCCGTCGCGAAGGCGACGAGGGCGGCCGCGGCGGCGGCGATGGCGTTCACGAGGAGCAGCTTGAAGAACGCGAGGAACAGGCTGCGCGTCGCCGTCGTCCGGAATCCCACGCTGCGGAGGCCCGTGCGCCGACCCTCCTCGTAGCGGGGGCGATAGGAGTTCATCCAGGTCGTGCCGCCGACCTTCTCCCTCACCCACCGCCGGGATCCGCCGCGGTCGAGGATCTCCTCGACGGCGGCCTTCGGCGCCCGGTGGACGCGGGGATACGCGGGGTTCGTCGTGTACTCGAGGCGGTCGCCCGCGTACTCCGAGTAGTACAGCTCCCGGCCCGGGCGCACGGCCCGCTCCGCGTCGAGGGAACGGAGGAGGTCGGGCCGCCGGGCCTCCCCGATGAGCGGCCTCTCGCGCGGCATCCGCACGACGACGAGGCCCAGGAACTCCCCGTCGTCGCCCGTGACCGGGGCGGTGCCGACGAGGAAGACCTGCCGCGATCCCCGATCCCGACCCGGCCGCGGCTGGACGTGCGGGACCTGCGTGCCGTAGCCCGGCAGCGGCGCGGGCAGCCAGCTCCGCGGCGGCATGTCGATCTCGAAACGGGAGAGGATGCGGTTGCCCGACCGGGACAGGACCATCAGGTCGGAGCCGCGCGGGTGACGGCTGAGGGGACCCTCCGCCCAGAGCGTGAACGCGAGGTCCGGGCGCTCCCGCTCCGGAGCCTCGGCGAGGGCGGCCACGAGCCGGTCGTCCCGGGCGATCTCCTCCAGGTCCGCCGTGAGGCGCTGCTCGAGGGGCGTCTCCGGCGCGGCCCGGAAGAGCTCCCGCGCCCGGTCCGCGACGTCCGCGAGAGTCTCCTCCCAGACCTCGTTCGTGAAGGGGCCGAAGGTCAGGAGGGTGGCCAGCCCGGTGAAGACCGCGAGGCGGATCCCGACCCCCAGCACGGGCCACGCGGCGAAGACGGCGGCGGAGACGACGGTGACGACGGCCGTCAACGGGGCGATCCACGCCGGCTGGCCGGTCAGGAGGAGGAACGCGGCGGCCATCGGCGGGGCCATTGCGGCGAGGACGAGCGAGCGCTTCGCGGCCGACTCCCCGGCGATCAGGCGTGCCGGCACGAGCAGGATGGAGGACGTCCACGCCAGCAGCGGCAGCGTGAGGAGGAAGGCGCCGAGCAGGATGGCGGCGGCGGCTCCGCCCGGCGTCACCGACTGCTCCGGGAAGAACTCCACGGTCGAGTAGAAGGGCAGCAGGTGGAGGAAGCGGTACCAGAGGGCGACGGCGAGCACCGCGACGAGGATCGCGGGGACGAGCAACAGAATGCCGGTGCGGGGCCGGGGCCGGATCGAAGTCGCCGGGAATCGCCGGGCGGCGAACGTGAGTGCGACGGCGGTGATCGCGATCACTCCGAGCGCCGTCAGCACGAGGTCGCCCGGGGAGTAGAGGAGACCGAGATCCAGGCCGAACGGGTCGAACGGATAGGAGAACGACGTCGGGTCGAACACCTCCCCGGAGAGCACCGCCGACGGGAAGCCGGCGTAGTACATCGCGATGCGCGCGAGGACGACGACGATCGCGAAGTCCAGCAGCGAGAGGAGGCCGGCGCCCGGTCGCAGGGCGGCCCGCCCCGCCAGCCGGACGACGACGAGAAGGAGGAGCGCCACGATCACCGCGCTTGCGGCGCGTCCCGTCGCGTCCACCGCGGCGAGCGGCACCGGGAGGGGATGGGCCGTGACGGCCACGCGGAAGCGCGTCGTGCCGCCGGCGTCCCGCCAGGGAGTCGTGGCGCCGTCGTCGGCGCGTCGTTCCCCCACGGCGCCCGGGTCCTCGAGGGCCACCGCGGC
>JBDLIY010000655.1:0-2135 GCA_039714635.1 Planctomycetota bacterium | reverse complement strand
TCTCCTCGGCTTCCGCGTCGCGCTCGAAGTTCACGAACACGACGATCGGGAAGCCGCCCCGCAGCACGCGGACGACGACGCGCCGGTCGCCGCGTTTCCGTTTCTTGAGCGCCTCGAACTCGGTCTTGAACGTCTCCATCGAGTCGATCTTCTTCCCTCCGATCGAGACGATGATGTCGCGCTCGGAGAGGCCGGCCGTCCGCGCCGTGCCGCCCCACCGCGCGCCGAACACGAAGACGCCCTCCTTCGCGAAGAACGCGATGGCGGGGACTTCGTGGCGGACGATCTCCTTCACCGTCATCCCCCAGCCCTTCGCCTCGTACTCCTCACCCTCCTGCTTCCCCTTCGAAACCGGGACGACCTCGAACGACTTCAACTCGCCGCTCCGCCGGACGTGGAAGACGTGGGTCTCGCCCTTGGTGAGCCGCGCCAGGCGGCGGCGGATGGCGGGCAGGTCGCGGTTGTAGAGGGCGTTGACGGCCTGGTCGCCGATCCGCTTCAGCACGTCGCCGGCCGCGAGGCCGGCCTTCTCCGCCGGGGACTCCGGCTCCACGTGGGAGATGAGGACACCCTCCTTCTCCTCGATCGTGGCGGAGCGGCGGAAGTCCTTCAGGGCCTGGAGTGTCACGCCGCAGAAGGCCCGTTCGATCCCGCCGCGCTTCCAGAGGTCGGCGATGACGGCGCGGACCTCGTGGAGCGGGATCGCGAAGCCGATGTTGTCGGCGCCCCGGATCCCGAGGGAGTTGATCCCGATCACCTCGCCGGACGCATTGACGAGCGGGCCGCCGGAGTTGCCGGGGTTGATCGCCGCGTCGGTCTGGACCCAGAGGTTGTACTCGATGCCCTCCAGGTAGCGGTTCGTGCAGGAGACGACGCCGAAGGAGAGGCTCCGCTCGAAGCCGTAGGGGCTGCCGAGCGCGAGGACGAAGTCACCGACCTCGACACGGCTCGAGTCGCCGAACCGCGCGAACGGGAAGAAGTCGATCTCCTCCTCGGGCATCAGCTTCAGCACCGCGAGGTCGGTCTCCGGATCGCGGCCGATCACCTTCGCGGGCATCTCCCGCCGGTCCGCGAGAATGCAGACGATGGAGGTCGACTTCTCGGCCACGTGGTTGTTCGTCAACACGTAACCGTCGGGCGTGAAGATCACGCCGGAGCCGAAGATCTGGCGCTTCGATTTCTGGCCCCAGGCGTAGATCTCCTGGACCGGCTTCACGAAGACGAGCGCCGGCATCACGTGGTCGCGTGCCTTGAGAATCGCCTGCTCCATCGGGGACTTCACCCGCGTGGAGTCCTCCTGGGCGGAGAGGGGCGTGGAGAGAGCGAGTAGGAGCGGCAGAACGGCGACGAGTTTCACCATGGGTGTTCTCCGTATCGCGCGCGGGACCCGGGGGGCATTGCCCTTCCGAACGTCGGGGAACGGGCCGGGGTTCGAATCGTAACGTTTCCTGCCCCGCCGTTCGACGGCGTTCTGTAGTCTTTGGGGATGTCACCTTCCGCGGCCGTCCTCCTCAGATCCGATCCAGACGGCGGTGCGACCACGGCCGGACCATATGTCCAGGAGGAGCGCGCGCACACGAGATGCAGCCGTCACCGACCCCATCCCGCCCACGTTCGTCCATGAGCGACCTCCCGTCCCGCACCCGAGTCGTCATCGTCGGCGCCGGCGTCATCGGCCTGTCCGTGGCGCGCCACCTCGCGGGGCTCGGTGAGACGAAGGTCCTCGTCCTCGAGCGGGAGTCGATGCCCGGTACCGGCAGCAGCGCGGCGTCCGCCGGCGGCATCCGCCAGCAGTTCGCGGAGGAGGCGAACGTCCGCTACGCGATGGAGGGCGCCGCCCAGATCCGCCGGCTCGAGGCGGAGACCGGCTTCGACCCCGTCTTCCGGGAGCACGGCTACCTGCTGCTGGCGCGCGCCCCGGAGTCTCTCGCGCGGCTGGAAAAGGACGCGGCCCTCCAGCGGCGCCTGGGCCTCGACACGGAGATCCTCCCGCCGGCGGAGGTCGCGGCACGGTACCCGGTCCTTCATACCGACGACCTGGCCGGCGCGGCCTTCCTCGGAACCGACGGCTACATGGAGCCCCACGCGCTGCTGACCGGTTTCGAGCGGTTCGCGCGGAAGGCGGGGGTCGCGAT
>JBDLIY010000654.1:0-2139 GCA_039714635.1 Planctomycetota bacterium | reverse complement strand
TCTTCGACTGGCAGACCGATCTCGACGCCGCGAAGAAGGAGATGGCGGCGAAGAAGCGCGGCGGGCTGGTCTACGTCTACTCGAAGAAGGACGGGGAGAGCGCCGAGGCGCGCCGCGTCCAGAACGAGGTCCTCTTCGATCCGATGCTCCGCCACTTCGGCCGCCAGGCCGTCGTCGTGAAGGTGGACCGCGAGGCGAACGCGGAGCTCTGCACGAAGCTCGGCGTCGAGGAGACCCCGGCGCTCGTGGTGCTGAAACCCGACGGCGAGGTCGCGCTGGCGCAGTCCGGCAAGAAGGTGAAGGCGTCGAAGCTCGCGAAGGCGCTGCGGAAGCACGTGAAGGACAAGGCCCCGCCGAAGTCGCCGGGGATCTACCTGCACCGGTAGACGGGCTGTCTACGTTGGAATTGCCCTGACACCGTATGAGGTAGACATCACTTCCCGACCTTCACCGCCGTGGCCGCCAGGCGTTCGCCGCCCTCCACCACGAAGCGGTACCAACCGGGTTTCGTGAGCGCTCCGGTCCACTCGGCGTCGGCCGCGAGCGTGGCGACCGTCACGTAGGCCTCCTTCGCGTTCGCCTCCACCAGGCGGCGGTTCGCCGTCTCCCGATCCGGCACCGCGGTGCCCGCCGGGGGCTTGCCGGACTTCGGGATCGCGCGGTAGCCCACCGTCAGCTTCGCCGGCGCCTGCGGCTTCGGGACCGACCAGGTCCAGGCATTGTCGCCCTCCGGCTCGATCTTCACGTCCAGTGGCAACGGCGTCTTCAGACGCAGCGCGGGGTCGCCGAGGATCGCGAACATCAAGGGGTGGTCGCGGCGGAGCTTCGCGACGTCGATCTCCGCCTCGAGCTTCCCCTCCACGTCCTTGAGCAGGTTCTCCATCAGGAAGTCCTTCATCCCGACGGCCTTCTTCTGGGCGTGCGTCCAGGTGCGGCCGAGCCTCATCGCCCCGCCGGACATCTCCTTCAGCATCGCCCGGCCGGCAAAGACGTTCGGCAGCGGGTGCGACTCCGTCGTCGCCGCGATGACGGCCGGCGGGCCGCCGGGCAGGAAGAGCAGCGTCTCACCGAGACACTCGTTCCCGTCGTCGAACTCGCCGCTGTAACAGGTGAGGAACAGCACCGGGGCCGCCACCTTCGAGGCCGTCGCGAAGGCGGTCCTCGCCGAGCCCGGGTGATACCAGACCCCCTTCCCTTCGTGGCGCATCGAGAAGACGGCCTGGTCGGACGCGTGCGCCACGAACGCCGCGAGGACCGCGCCCTTCTTCCACTGCTCGTTGAAGAGGCGGGGCTGGTCCGGCGGCCACCCGCAGAGTTCGTTCCCCGCCGCGGCGGAGATCAGCCAGCGGTCGGACCAGGCCGGGGCGAATCGCCGGACCGTGGAAACCAGCATCCCTGTCGCCATCGCGTCGATCGTCCCGCCGTAGCCCGGCGCGCCGGCCCACGCGACGATCCGGAGGTCGTCGAGGGTCGGCACCTGCTTCTCGTACGTGAGCGTCTTCTCGACGACGAGCTTCACCTGCGCCGGTGTCCGGGCCGGGATGCGACCGACGGGGATGTCCGGCACGAGATCGCCGTCGGTGTCGCCGTAGAGCGCGTCGCTGGAGAACTCCGGCCGCTGGGGCTTGCGCCACTTGTAGAGTTCGCGGCGCATCGGCGGCACCGTCCAGCTCTCGGCGGGGTGGCCGTGGTGGACATCCCCCACCAGGAGCAGCACCGAAGGCGCCCGGCCGAGCGCCTTGATCGCGTCGGCGACGGGCGGTTTCGCCACGTGGACGACGTAGCCGTCGGCCTTCCGCTTTTCGATCAGCGGCGCGAGCGGTGCCGTCAGTTCCTCCGGCCCCACGGCGAGCCAGATGACGTCGTGTTTCTCCGCCGCCGCCGGCGAAACGAGAAGCCCCACCAGCAGCGCACTCCACAAAGCGGCCTTCATTCCGTCACTCCTCGCTGAAATGCCTCCGGTCATGGTAGCCGGGCCGCGGAGGTCTGGCGCATCAAACGGTGTCAGGACCGTTTCACCGCGATCGCCCCAGACGCATCAAACGGTGTCAGGACCGTTTCACCGCGATCGCCCCAGACGCATCAAACGGTGTCAGGACCGTTTCACCGCGATCGCCCCGGCGCATCAAGCGGTGTCAG
>JBDLIY010000653.1:0-2142 GCA_039714635.1 Planctomycetota bacterium | reverse complement strand
CCAGCCCGATCCCCGGAAGGAACGGGCTGGCTGCGGGGGCGTGCGGAGACAGCTCCCATGACGCCGTGTTCCGAGCCATCTGGACCGGGAGTTTCCCGGCTCCCATTGCCGAGCGGCCGATGGACCGCGAAGTCTTCCTCAGCTCCTACCTCCAGACCTACCTGGAGCGGGACGTGCGGGATCTCGGCCGGGTGGGCGATCTGGTGCTCGACATCGACGGAGAGCTTCGCCCCGTCGAGATCAAGCGCGCGGCGACGGTCCGCCGGGAGTGGGCGCGGGCGTTCACCCCGCTCCACCGACTCGGGAAGCCGGTGGGGGAGGGCGCGGTCGTGTGCCTGACCCGGGAGCCGGTGCCGATCGGCCGGAAACTCACCGCCCTGCCGGTCGGTTCGATCTGAGGCCCGCCAACCGTGTGCGGGCTGGAGGGATCGGCCCCCTCCCGGTATCGTGTTCAGGGCAGGCGAACCATTCCGCTTCACCAGGAGGTGGTTCCATGTCACGCACGATCCACATCGCCCTCCTTCTCCTCGGTCTCGGCCTCCTTCTCCGCGGTCCCGTCCTCGCCGACGAGGATTCCCGGAAAGCCCTGAAGAAGAAGCTGGCCGACGCCGAGCTCGAACTCGAGGCCGCGACGGAGGAGTACGCGGAGATCCAGAAGGAGCTCGAGCACGACTTCAAGGTCATCCGCGGTGAGCACTGGGTGAAGATCGCGCCGAAGTACGAGTTCGCGATCGAGCAGGAGGTCGAGCTCCTGCGCGAGGATCCGGAGCACGACCTCGTGGCCGGGCTCGACGATCGCTTCTTCTCGCTCTCGATCGTTTCCCAGGTGATCAACGGCCTCCTGGCGAAGGCCATCGAGGCGCCGGTCCGCGAAGCGGCGAAGGCGGAAGGGGAGATCGACTCGGCCACCATCCTCGCGGCCGGACTGAAGGCCGTCTTCCCCGAGGAGTCCTTCGCCGACTGCATGGAGAAGCACTTCAAGGCCCTGCCCCACCTCGTCCGCATCAAGGATGCGAAGACCGCCGTCAAGAAGGCGAAGCTCGATCTCGCGGCCCTTTCCCTGCCGACGCTCCCGGAGTGCGACGGGCCGGAGGGGACGGTGTACGTGCCGAAGGGCCGATTCACCTGCGGGCCCTGGATCGGCTGGGTGTACGACCTGAAGAAGAACAAGGCCGCGAAGGCCCGGGCGAAGGCGTTCTACATCCAGGCGTTCGAGGTGACGAACGAGCAGTACCGGAAGTTCCTGCAGGGCCTCACGGACGCCGAGCTCGTGAAGAAGTACCTGCCCGCGGACTTCCGGAGAAACAGCGACGGGACGATCCACATGCTGAAGGGATCCCGACGACATCCCGTCACCGGGATCACGTTCACGGCCGCGAGCGCCTACGCGAAGTCCATCGGCATGCGTCTCCCGACGGAGGAGGAGTGGGAGTACGCCGCCCGCGGAGCCGACGGCCTCTCGTACCCGTGGGGCGACAGGTACGAGAAGGGATTCGCGAACTCCTCGGAGCGTGGGTTCGGCGGCAAGAGGAACGTCGGGTCGCATCGGAAGGACAGGAGTCCGTTCGGGGCGTACGACATGGCGGGGAACGTCTCCGAGATCACCTCGAACCTGACGGAGCGGCGGTCCGCGGCGAAGGGGAAGTGGGCGGCCACGGACGCCATCATCTGGCGCGGGGGCAACTTCAACGAGGACAAGGAGGCCCTCCAGGCGACCTACCGCTGGACGATGCCGGTGACCGCGGGAACGGACGAGGCCGTCGGGTTCCGCTGCGTGGTCTCCGAGAAGGACTGGAAGGGGAAGAAGAAGTAGCTACCCCAGCCGGTACGGGAAGATCGCCAGGCGCAGTTCCGCCGTCCGCACGTAGCCGGCCCGCTCGTAGGCCCTCAGCGCCGCCGCGTTCCTCGTCGAGACGTGGAGCGTCAGGACGCCGATCTCCGGGAGGACCCGGCGGCCGAGCTCGGCCATCAGCCAGGAGAACAGCCGGTCGACGCCGTCGTCGGCGAAGCGGTTGGCGGCGCTCAGGAACACCGGCATCTGCTCGAGGGGCTCCTCGAAGCGGCCGCGGTTGCGCTGGACCGTCTTGCGCACGTCGCGCAGCGCGTCCTCGGCGCCGCGCTTGTCGGCCTTGTTGATCGCCA
>JBDLIY010000652.1:0-2150 GCA_039714635.1 Planctomycetota bacterium | reverse complement strand
GCGGCTCTCGATCGGGTTCGGCTCGATGTTCTCGCCACCGGCCAGGACGATCGTCTCCTTCAGGCGGCCGGTGAAGAGGACGTCGCCGGCCTTCGTCAACTGCACGAGGTCGCCAGTGCGGAACCAGCCGTCCTCGCGGAGCACCGCCTTCGTGGCGTCCTCGTCGTTGTAGTAACCCGGCATGACCTGCGGGCCGCGGACCTCCAGCTCACCCGTCTCGCCGACGGGCAGCGCCTCGCCGGACGGACCCGTCACGCGGAGCTCCGTCTGCGGCACCGCGGCGCCGATACTGCCCAGCACGTTGCGCTTCGGCGTGCGCAGGGTGACGACCGGGGAAGTCTCCGTCAGGCCGTAGCCGACGTAGGCGCCGATACCGAGGGCGTCGAGGAAGATGTCGAGGTGCAGCGGGAGCATCCCGCCGCCGGAGATGGCGACGCGGAGGTTCCCCCCCACCGCCTCGCGGACCTTCTTGCCGACCATCGCCCGGCCGAGCATCCCGAAGGGCGCGGCGAACCAGGACTTCACGCGCGCGGCGCCGCGGGACATCTTGAGCTGCCCGCGCGGGTCCTCGAGTCGGCCCTGCGCGAGCCGGCGGAGCTTCGAATACTTCAGGGAGCTGTTCAGCAGGAACGTGGCGAACTTCTTCCCGAAGCCCGTGCGCTGCTCCAGCTTCGAGTAGAACCCCGCCTGCACGCCCTCGTAGAGCCGCGGGACGGCGGGCAGGAGCGTCGGCTTCTCCTCCATCAGGTCCGCCTTCAGCGTCCGGAGGCTGGAGTAGGAGAGGCAGGCGCCCTCGGCGAGGATGATGTACTCCACCGTCCGCTCGAACATGTGCCAGGAAGGCAGCACCGAGAGGCAGCGGTCCGTCGGCACGACGCCGATCAGGGGCGGGCAGAGCTTCACGTTCGCGAGGATGTTCTCGTGCGTCAGCATCACGCCCTTCGGGGGGCCCGTGGTGCCGGACGTGTAGACGATCGTCGCGACGCCGTCGGGGACCGTCGGCAGGGTCTCGCCCTTCCCCTTGTCGAGGAGGTCGTCGTAGCTGACGACGTTGATCCGGCCGCCCGCGAGGGAGATGCAGGCCTTGATCGGGTAGTCGTCCGTGGGGATCCGGTCGAGCAGGCGGGGGTTCGCGGCCACGATGACCGTCGCCCCCGAGTGCTTGAGGATGTACTCCGCCTCCGGCGGCGTCGTGTCGGCGCCGCGCGGGACCGAGATGGCGCCCGCGCGGAGGATGCCCAGGTCGGCGATGAGCCACCGGGGCGAGTTGTCCGCGAAGAGGAAGACCTTGTCCCCCGGCTCCACGCCGAGGGCGAGCAGGCCCTGGGCGAAACGATCCACGCGATCGAAGAAGTCGCGGAACGTGATTTCGATCCGCTCCTTGCCGTCGGAATACCGGAGGGCCGGACGATCCTGGTGGGGCTCGTTGTTCTGCCGGATATAGGCGGGGATCGAGGTCATTTCGCCTCCTGCTTTCCGGACCAGTCCACCAACTCGGTGCGCACGGTCTCCTGGCCCTTCGGACTCACCGTGACCTGACGAAGCATTCCGTAGACGGGAACTTCATGCGAATACCACACCCTGACCAGTCCGTGCCTCATCGTCGAGTACTCGAAACACACGGACTTCCAGCGACGATCGGCCACGGTGACGACGTCCTCGAAGATGCGGCCGACGATCCACCCCGCCGAGCGGTAGCCGTTCATCAGGTGGTTGCGATCGTACGGTTTCCGGGACGGGTCCGCTATGGGGGCATCCACATCGCCCGTGAAGGTGCGCTCCCTGATCGTCACGGGCCCGGCCTTCGGGCCGACGTCCACCACATCGAGGCGCATGGTGTTCTGGTCCGAGGTGCGGTACTCGGCCCACTCACCGGCTTCGACCTCCAGAAGGGGGTTCGTGAACTTCCAGTTCGCGTTCCCGGTCGATCCGGTGGGGCCGCAACCCGTGGTGTAAGCCGCGACGAGCACGAGCGTCCAAGCGATACGTCCGAACGACCGACTGGATCTGGTCCGCATGAAAAATCTCCCGCCCCGGGCGGATTGTACCGGTGAAGGGCCGGGCCGTCGCGTCGGGGAAAAGTTTTGGCGGCCCGCGGACCGCTGGTTGAATCGTTCTTCTTCAATTCGTTTCGTCCCGCCCGTCCGGGC
>JBDLIY010000651.1:0-2155 GCA_039714635.1 Planctomycetota bacterium | reverse complement strand
CCGATACGAGCCGGGGCCGCCGGCCGTCCTTCGTGCGCGCGGCGGATCCGGAGCTGGCCGAACCCCTATGCCGGGAGTTCGCGGCGGCCGTGGAGGAATCCGGTCTGGCCGTGCAGACGGGGCGATTCGGTGCGAGCATGGAGGTGGCGTCCGTCAACGACGGACCGGTGACGATCATCCTGTCGACGCGACCGGAGGACACGATATGAGAGCCCTGCCCGTCCTGGCGATCGTGCTGCTGGCCGGATGGACCGCGGGATGTCCGCGCAACGGCGACGGTGAGGAGGCGACCGGGCCGGAGATCGTGGACTGGCGCGAACTCCGGGAGGCGATGGTGTCCCGGATCCGCGAGGACGACGTCGCGAGCGAGCGCGTGCTCGACGCGATGATGGAGGTGGAGCGCCACCGCTTCGTCGGGCGGGAGTACCGCCGCCGGTCCTACCAGCTGAACCCGCTGCCCATCGGCGAGGAGCAGACGATCTCCTCGCCCTGGATCGTGGCCGTGATGACGGAGATGCTCGAACTCGAAGGCGAGGAGAAGATCCTCGAGATCGGGACCGGCTCCGGATACCAGGCGGCGATCCTGGCCCGTCTCGTGCCGAAGGTCTTCTCGATGGAGATCCGTCCGGCCCTGGCGGAGACCGCGAAGGCGCGCCTGCAGCGCCTGGGATTCGCGAACGTCGACGTGCGTTGCGGGGACGGCTACGCGGGCTGGCCGGAAGAGGCGCCCTTCGACGCGATCATCGTGACGGCCGCGCCGCCGGAAGTCCCGCAGGCGCTCGTTTCCCAGCTGGCTGTTGGCGGCGTCCTCGTCGTCCCGGTCGGCCGGCGGGACGGCCCGCAGCAGCTGATCCGGCTGCGGAAGGGCGAGGACGGCACGATCCGGCGGGAGGAGGGGACGCACGTCCTCTTCGTGCCGATGATCCAGTCCGACTAGGCCCGAGGGGTCCACCTTTTCGATTTTGGCGAGACCAAATCGCCGGTCGCGCGACTTGCCTCCGGGAGCCACGACTTCCGGAGGTGAACATGCTCATCAAGATCGGAGCGGCGTTGCTGCTCCTCCTCTCTCTCGTCGCGCCGGCCGCGGCGGGGACCATCACGATTTCCGAAGTTCTCTACGACGCGACCGGAGCCGACGACGGCAAGGTGTTCGTCGAGATCTGGGGCAAAGCCGGGACCGACCTGTCCGGCATCTTCCTGCAGGGCGTCAACGGGGCCGACGGCAAGGTGACCCACAGTGTCGACCTGAAGAACAAGACGATCCCGACGGACGGTTTCTTCGTCGTCGCGGATTGCACGTCGACCGGGTCCTGCAGCGTCTCCTCGGTCGACATGACCGTGTCGAACTTCGACCTGCAGAACGGTCCGGACTCCGTACGGCTCTGGACCTCGAACGGGGTGCTCGACGCCCTCGCCTACGGGACGCCGCCGTCGTCGGGATACTTCGGCGGAGAAAGCAAGGCGGCGGCCGACGTGGCGGCGGGATCGAGTCTGGCCCGCACGTACGCGAACGTCGACACGGACGACAACCTCGCGGACTTCAAGACTCTCACGACCCCGACGCCGGGCTCCGGGACACTGAAGGTGGTGGCGGTGCCGCTGCCGGAATCCGCGGGCCTGGGCGCGGCGGGGCTGCTGCTCATGGCCGTCATGCGGCGGCGGAGGCGGTCCGTTACCTGAGTCGATTCCCGGGCTCTACTCCTTGATGCAGAAGATCGAGCCGGCGTCCGTGGCGATGTAGACGTGCCCCTCGGACCAGAGAGGGGTGGACGCGGCCTTCCCGCCCAGCGGGAGGGACCAGAGGATGCCGCCCTTCGGGCAGATCGCGCGCAGGACTCCCTGCGTGTCGACGACGAAGATCTTCGTGTCGCCGGCCACCGCGCCGGTGTCGACGGGAACGGCGTCGGGCAGGGCCGTACGGCTCCGTTCGGCGCCGTTTGCTCGATCGACCTGGTAGACGGTGCCGCCCAGGGTGGCGAAGAAGACGTCGTCCCCGAGCACGGCGGCCCGGCCCCGGACCGCATTGTCCGCCTTGAAGGTGAAGGCGGTCTTCCCGGTGGACCGCTCGACGGCCACGAATCGGGAGTCGTCGGTGCCGACGTAGAGCCGGTCCACGGCCGCCACGGGTGTCGACGAGATGCGCCCGCCGAGCGAC
>JBDLIY010000650.1:0-2176 GCA_039714635.1 Planctomycetota bacterium | reverse complement strand
CGTTTTCTGCCCCGGCCGGTTCCTCCGGGACGCCACCCACGTCACGCCCTACGCCTGGGACGAACTCGGCGGGATGCTCGCGCTCTGCGGATTCGAGATCGATGGCCTCTGGAGAGTGGTTCCCGGCAGTTTTTTCCGGCGGCTGGAAAAGGCTGTCACGGCACCGTTTGGGCGCATCCTGGGCCTCGATCACGCCCCCTCGATCGCCGGTTTGGCCCGCACTTTGATGGACTAAAATCCCCAGAATCATCACTTTACGAAGTCCCCATCTCCGGTAAAAGGGGCGACAGGGGTAGGGCCGGGAGGGCACAGAGTTGGTTTCCGGCCCCATATACACACGACTCACCGACGACGATCTCATCGCGCTCTCGAGGCTCGGCCTGCCGGACGCGTGGAAGACACTGACGCGACGCTACGAACGACTGATCCGCGCGGTCGCCCGGCGGTCCGGGTGCGACGGCGAGGATGTCTATCGCGCCACCTGCGAACGCCTCCGGGAGGACCTCGACGCCCTGAGGGATCGCCGGAGCCTCGCGTCCTGGCTCGTCTCGACGGCTTCCGCGGTTTCGAGGCGCTCCGACATATGATCCCACTGCCGGATTCGGAGCCGTGATCCGTACAATCCCCGGCATGAAAACCGCCGCCGCCGTCCTCGCTCTGCTCGTTCTCTTCCTCTCCCCCGCCTCCGGACAGGAGGTCCCGATCGGGAGATCCCTCGTCCAGGCCGCGCTCGCCGCCGACGGCGAGCAGCGCGCGGAGGCGGTGGAGGCGCTCCTCGCCGTGGAGGACTCCGTCGACCGCGTGGCCGGCTGGTTCGCGGAGGGCCGGGACTACGGGGACAAGATCCCCACCGGCTGGCTCGAGAAGACGGTGATCGGGAGCGACGGCGTCGAGCGCGCGTACCTCCTCCACGTGCCGAAGGACTACGACCCGGCGAAGCGGTACCGCATGGTCGTGGACATGCACGGCGGCGTCTCGCGACCGAAGGCCCTGACCCACGCCGAACTCGGGGAGATGAAGTTCTTCTGGGGCGCGCCGGCGGAGAAGGGCGGCTGGATCCTCGCGCTGCCGGCCGGCCAGAAGGGCGCGGAGTGGTGGACGGAGGTCGGCGCCGGCAACGTCCTCTCGATCCTCCGGGAGACGAAGCGCTGCTACAACGTGAACGAGGACCTCGTCTTCGCCACGGGCTTCTCCGACGGCGGCTCCGGCAGCTTCTACATGGCGCTCGCCCACCCCACGCCGTTCGCCGGGTTCATCCCGCTCTCCGGCCACGTCGGCGTGGCGCGCCTCGGCGGCCTCCAGGTCCACTTGAAGAACCTCCAGAACAAGCCGCTCTACATCACGAACACCGAGAAGGACTCGCTCTACCCCTCCGCCGGGGTGAAGCCGCTCATCGACGCGATGAAGAGACTCGCCGTGGACGTCGTCTGGCGCGACATCCCCGAATTCACGCACAACCCGATGTACCTGCCGGACGAGCGCCCGAAGATCCTCGACTGGATGCGCGAGTTCCGGAGGGATCCCCACCCGACGTTCGCCGCCTGGGAGGGCGCCGCCGGCGCGCCCTGCCGCGTCCACTGGCTGACGGACGTGAAGGTGGGCGGCGAAGGCTCCGACGACGTCTTCCCCGACGTGAACCCGATGCTCACGTCCACCCGGATCCAGCTCGGCATCACGGTCGACCAGGCGTTCGCCGGGCCGGGCGCGAAGGTGGACACGGTGGCCGAGGAGTCCGCGGCGGAAGAGGCGGCCCTGAAGCCCGGCGACGTGATCGTCACTATGGACGGAGCGGAGATCGGGGGCCTCGGTGAGCTCCGGACGGCGATCCGGAAGAAGAAGCCCGGCGACGCGTTCACCCTCGTGGTGCAGCGCGAGGGGAAGAACCTCGACCTTTCGGGAACGTTCCCGAAGCCGCAGCCCCGGCCGGCGTTCCCCCGCGAAGCCCCGTTCGGCACCGTTGACGTCCGTCGCCACGGCCAGGTCTTTGCGGCGAAGACGAACCGCGTCACGTCGTTCGCCCTGCTGCTCTCGCCCGACTTCGTCGACTTCGCGATGCCGGTGAAGGTCGTGGTGAACGACGAGGTCGTTTTCGACGCGGTGGTGAAGCCCGACCTGAAGTTCCTCGTGACGCAGGCCCTGGAGGACGAGGACCGGCGGCTGATCTACGCCGCGAAGA
>JBDLIY010000649.1:0-2179 GCA_039714635.1 Planctomycetota bacterium | reverse complement strand
CAACACCACAAGTTACGGCGCCGAGGTGCGCCTCCCGGTGGCGCAATATCGAGTCTCAGTCGCGCGAGCCCCCGGTCGCCATCGCGATGAGGTAGAGCAGTTGGAGGATGGCCGAGAGCGCGGCCGCCACGTAGGTCATCGCCGCCGCGTTGAGCACGGTGGCGACGCCCTGCTGTTCCTCGCCGGGCCGAACGATCCCCGCCGTCGCCAGCTCGAGCTTCGCCCGCCGGGAGGCGTCGAACTCCGTGGGGAGCGTCACGAGCTGAAAGAGCACGGTCGCGCCGAACAGGCCGATCGAGATGTAAATCATGCCTGACAGCCCCGTGAAGACCCCCAGCATGAACGGCAGGAACCAGAGCCGGCTGCCGAGCGAGGCCGCGGGGACCAGCTGGGACCGGAGCTTCAGCGGGAGGTACTCCTTCGCGTCCTGGATCGCGTGGCCCGCCTCGTGGGCCGCCACCGCGACGCTGGAGACCGACCGCCCGTCATGGACGTCCGGCGAGAGCCGGAGGGTCTTGCTCCGCGGATCGTAGTGGTCGGAGAGGAAGCCCCGGTGGCGCTCGATCGTGACGCCGGAGAGGCCGGCGGCCGAGAGGACGGCGCGCGCCGCCTGGGCCCCGCTCATCCCGGAGGACGTGGCGACCTTCGAGTACTTCGCGAACTTCGCCTTCACGAGCATCGTCGCGAGAAACGACGGGATCGCCAGGGCGATCATCAGGATCCAGTAGCCCGGGGGCATCAGGTGGAAGAAGCTCAGGAGTTCCATGGCGGGATGACGCCGCAAGCTTCGTGCCCGGCGGGTTCAAGGGAGAGTGGGCCGCACCGGCCTGACAGGTTGGCAATCCGCGGCGGAATCTGTCGGTTCCTGGCCCGACCCCGTACCGGACTTCGTGAATCCAGTATTGCCCTTGTGTCCCCCCTGTGGAAAGGGGGAGCCCCCATCATCCGTAACGGATGAAGACGGGATGGACCTCGAGTCCATCCTGTGCAACGACATGGTCACGGAGGCGGACGAGGACAGCGGCCTTGCGACGTTGGCAGTTGACTGCGGCAGCGACTAGGAGGCTCTGTCCGCGATGCACCGGGTCAATCCGCCCGGCGCGGCTCCCGTACAAGACGGATTCCGATGTACACCCACCCGGAACTGCCTGTCCACGCAGTTCGGTAGCCGAAACGTAGTTCCTCTGCGGGGCTCGCGAAGTGACCACCTCGCATCACCCTGAACTCCGAATTCCCAGCCAGCCACGGTGTCGAATCTCTCGGAGCACCCGAATAGGAGTAGTGCCAGCGGTCCTGACACCACTCGGCGACGTTTCCCTGAAGGTCGGTGAACCCCCATCGGTTGAGGCCCCTTGTTCCGACCTCGTGGGCGCGTTCACTCGAGTTTGCTTCGAACCAGGCATGCCCGTCCAGTTCCGACTTCCCGACACCATCCGACGAGTGTGAGGAGTCTCCCGCTCTGGCCACGAATTCCCACTCTGCCTCACTCGGGAGTCTCACCGTCTTCCCAGTCTCCCGAAGAAGCCATGAGCAGAATCTCACAGCATCTTCCCAGGAGACATCCACCACTGGATCATGGTCCCCCATCGAGTACTCGCAGCGCTCATGTTCACGATCAAACCGTTCGTACTGAAGGTTCGTGACCTCCGATCTGCCTACCCAGATGGGATGAGGGATCTCAACCCAGTGGGGGGGACACTCGTATCCGGCATGCCTGCGTGAGAGCGCTGTGCCGGATCCCAGCAGTCTTCGAATCTCGTCGATCAGACTTGTCTCTGTGCAACCGGTGTGCGAACCCATCCTGAAGTAGCCGGCGGACAGTTCAATGAACTCCATCCCCTCCACCGTCATCCGTCTCCCCGTCGGCCCCCCGGCCGGAGGCAGCCCGTACTTCAGGATCAACCGCGGCGGAGGCCAGTCGCACACCCGCCAGGTGACGACGAGGATCCCCGTGAGGAGAACGAGAACGGTCGTGATGATGACGAGACGTTTTCGGGTGCCGCGGATCATCGGCTCTGCTCCGAGCCCAGTGTAGCTCAATCGCGAGGAAACGACCTACCGGCGGCACGCCCCCGATCGCCACCACCGTCACCCCGACGAGAACCACGGCCGGGAGCGGGAGTTCCCCCGCCGGCGCCCCCTCGAAGCCGCCCCTCACCACCGCCACCGCGTAGCTCAT
>JBDLIY010000648.1:0-2185 GCA_039714635.1 Planctomycetota bacterium | reverse complement strand
TCGAGGCCCAGGTCCGCCACGATCGCCCCGATCACGCCGTCCACGTTGATCGGCAGCGAGAAGCCGCGGACCTCCGCGAAGATCGACTCCATCTCCCGCGAGAGCGCCACGCAGGCGCCCGCGGTGCCGGCGGCCTCCGTCATCTCCCACAGGACGTTCCGGCGCGGGTCCTCCGTGTGGACCCGGTGGCCCATGCCCGCCGTGCGGTTGCCCGTGCGCGAGGACTCGTCGAGCGATCGCCAGGCCGCCTCCGTCACGGAGATGCCCTCGTCCGCCGAGCGCTTCACGCAGCCGAGGAAGAACGTCGCCGCGTCCGCGCCGGCGCCGCCGTGGACGTCCGTCACCGCGCCCGCGCCGGACGCGATGCCCATCCCGTAGGGCGCGCGGACCGTCGCCGCCATGATCGTCGCCTGCGCCGACGGCGGCGTGACGCCGTGGTCCACCGACGCGACCGCGAGGGCCTCCACGAGCGCGCTCGCCGTGAAGCCGTCCGGCGCGCCCACCGCGCGGGCGATCAGCGTCCGGAGGTCGTCGCCCTCGAGCGAGTTCGAGTGGCCGAGGATCTCCGCGATGTGACGCACCGTCCGGCCGAGCGCCGTGACGGTGAGCATCGCCTGGCCGGCGTCGTCCTTCGGGTGCGAACCGGTGATCTCCGGGTCGACCAGCAGCCGCGACGCGAGGCGCGTCGACATCTGCTCGTGTTCCTTCGCCGGCTCGGCGACGCCGGGGGCCTTCGCCGCCGCGACGGCCGCCGCCTCCAGCTCGTCGCGCAGGCCGGCCTCCGGCAGCTCGCCGGTGATCAGCAGGTGCGCCGCGGAGACGAGGTCGACGTTGCGGATGAGGTCGTCGAGCACGTATCCGCCGATCGTGAGCTTGTTCGGCGCCACGCCGGTGATCCGCGTACCCCAGGACGGCGGGGCCGGCGGCTTCTCCCAGGCTTCCTGCATGCGCTCGTAGTAGTCCTCGATCTGGAAGTAGGTCTTCGTGCCGAGGATGTCGCGGACGGCGGTGATCAGGTCGTACTGGCTGTTGACGACCGTGACGCCGGCCGCGGTCAGGGCGTCGCGCTTGCTCTTGAACGTCCCGAACTCCTGGCCCGGAGCGACGATCGCGCCCGCGTGGCCCATCGTCTTGCCGGCGGGGGCCCGGTTGCCGGAGATCAGCGCCACGAGCGGCTTCGGGTACTTCTCCGGGTGCTCGGTGACGTCCTTCGCCAGGACCTCCTCCTGCGCGCCGCCGATCTCGCCGGCGACGACCACGAGGTCCGTCTTCTCGTGGTCCATGACGAGGGGGACGAGGTCGCGGAAGGTGCTGCCGATCGCGCCGTCGCCGCCGACGCCGATCACGCCGTTCTGGGCGATGCCGGTGGAGGCCAGCGCGTCGGACATGTGGTAGAGGATCGCGCCGCTGCGCGAGAGGATCGTGACGCCGTCCGGGCCGGCCTGGCCCGGCGTGGGCTCGGCGGGGTGGAAGACGTCGGGCAGCATCCCGCACTTGATCCGCTCCGGTGGGAAGATCGCGCCCGGCGTGTTGCCGCCGAGGAGCAGCGAGCCCCGCTCGTCCGCCGCCGCGAGGATGTCGCGCACGTCCCTCAGCGGGATCCACTCCGTGATGAGGACGACGATCGGCACGCCGGCCTCGATCGCCTCGAGGGCCGCGTCCCGGGCGCTGGAGAAGTGGCGCCAGATGGAGACGGCGGCGAGGTTCGGGTGGGCCTCCATGCAGTCGGCGATGGAGTCGAAGACCGGGATGGTCTCGGCCACGCGCTCGCCGGCGCGGCCGGGCGCGATGCCCGCGGAGACCGTCGTTCCGAACGCCCGCATCATGCCGGCGTGGCGCGTGCCCTGGCCGCCGAGGCCGATGACCGCGGTCTCGATCGTGTTCGTCTCCTCGATCACCGGGATCAGGTCCGGCCGGACCTTTCCGATCAGGTGGGCGAGCAGTCCTTCGTGGGCCCGGATGGGCTTGAGGTTCCCCGCGCTCATCCCGCCACCTCCATCCCGCGCGCTTCGAACGCCTTCGCGAGGGCGTCCTTGATGACGTCCGCCATGATCTTCCTGTTGCCGACGACGATCTCCATGTCCGCGAGTTCCTCCGGCGTCTCGATCTTCGCCTTCTCGAGGAAGGCGCGGGCGCCCGGCAGGTCGGTGCCGACCATCCGGCCGTGGACCGGCAGGACGCGGCG
>JBDLIY010000647.1:0-2185 GCA_039714635.1 Planctomycetota bacterium | reverse complement strand
CAGGAGGAGGGCGCGGCGCCCGGCCCAAGCCGCCCGGCGCAGACGGGGCACGGATCACGGTGCGGCGGCGTGAGGGTGGCTTCGCAGGCGAGGCAGAGCCAGCGCCGCTCGGTGAGGGTCAGGTCCGCGCCGCAGAGGAGGCAGAACCGGGGGAAGATCAGGTCGAGAAGCATTCCCCATACAGGACGCACGGGAGAGGCCGATTGTCTCGCCGAACTGGAATCCCGTCAGGAGAAGATCTTCTTCTGGTCGAAGATTTCGAGGATCCCATCAGCCCTCATCGGCCTCGGCAATGCCGCGGTGCTTGCGGACGTTCAGGGCCTTCCACCTCAGCCCGGGATGTGAAAGGACCTTGCTCTGGAGGTCGTCGTCGCCGGTGAGCAGGTCCGGAACGATCTCGCCTCGGTCGTTCAGGCGATCGAGGAACTCGATCTCGGTCACGGACATGGGCAACACGGCCGAGAGGAGGTCGCGGCACTCAGCGACCAGCCGTTCCGTCCACTCGGCGATCTGATCCCGCGGCGGGGCACTGGGGCCGCGGAGAAGCGGTGCGAGCTGCCGGTCAACGTCAGCGGAATCGACGTCGATGTCGTCCAGTGAGACGGTCCTCCAGTCGCGCCGGCTGATGCCGCCGTACACGACGAAACCGAGGCGGAGTCTGTCCTGGTCGAGGGCCGCGGACCGGAGGAGTTCGCGGACGTCGAACAGGTCCCGGCTCGCCGCACGGCCGAAGAGCGCCGCGAGCTTTCCGGCCGCCAACTCCAGGAGTTCGAGGAGGCGGATGACCTTCTCCAGAACCTCGGCCCCGAACCCGGTCGCTGCCGCTTCACGCTGAAGGTCGGACTCGCTCAGCATCAGCTGATCTCCGCCCAGGCCCGCGAGAGGACTCGGCGGGGCACCACCAGGTTCCAGCCACGGACGAACACTCCCGACTCGCGCCTCACATCCAGGTAGCGCGGCTGCGCGGGTGCGAGTTGCCGGAGCGCGTCGAGGTGGAAGTCCTCCACCATGAGCTGATCCTGGTGCTGCTCCAGGAACAGTCCCACCCTGGCCGCGGTGAGGGCCGACCCGAGTTTGGCCGTGTACTCGATCACGACGTCCAGGTCGAAGAACTCGACGAGTTCCAGGGACCGCCAGACTTCCTCCCATCCGCCACTGCGCCGGGGTGCGTCGAGGACATCGACCAGGGTTCGCTCCAGGGTGGTGACCCGGGCCAACCCACCGGCGTGTCGGCGCTCGACGACGCCGCCGCCGAAGTCCCCCAGGGATCGGATCGCGGCCGGCGCCTGCACGGGGACGAACTCGGTGTCCCGGAAGGAGAACCGACGCAGGCGCGAGCGCGTCAGGTAGTGGATGCGGCGCCAGACGGAGTAGGCCCGGCCATGGAACTGCAGCGCGGCGTGGTAGGCCACGACGGCGTCTTCGGTGAGCTTCGTGGCGAGCAGGTAGGGATCGACCTGCGCGCTCTCGGCCGAGGTACTCCTCGGTACGGTCGCGTAGAGCCCCCTCCGGACGTGGAGCAGATTCCCCGCCGCTACGTGCTGCTTCAGCACCGAGACGCTGGTCTGACGACTGCGACGGCCAGCCCCGGAGTGGGCCGTCACGAACTCCCGGAAACGGAAGACCGGGTGCGTTGCGAAGAACTCGGTCGGCCTGATTTGCCGGTTCGCATCCATACTGGCACAAAACATACCCTTATCATCACACTTGCGCAAGTAGTGCTTTCTGATTCGCGCCCGAACAGGTATACACACTGCCCTGATCGACTCAAACGAGCAAGTACCCGCCATGGTCATCGGATGCCATGTGAACCAGGGAACCACCGCGTAGAACGTCAGGCAGAGGAGGCAGAACCGGGGGAAGATCAGGTCGAGAAGCATTCCCCATACAGGACGCACGGGGAGGGCCGGATGTCTCGCCAATCTACTCCCGGGTCAGGAGAAGATCTTCTTCAGGTCGAAGATGTCGAGGATCCAGTCGATGTTGAACAACTCGCCGATCGTGGCGAAGACGAGGAGCGCCACGTAGACGAGGAACACGGCGAGCAGGATGCGGTCACGCGAAGCGGCCATGTGCGAATTCTAGATTGCCGGCCGCCAGGCCGGCCCACAAAACCGAAGACGCAGGGCCCCCGCCGGCACGTGGGAGCTCGAAGGGAACTACGCCGGATCCGCTGCGCGGATCC
>JBDLIY010000646.1:0-2186 GCA_039714635.1 Planctomycetota bacterium | reverse complement strand
GCGCAGATTCTGTACGGGTTCCGGCTGAGTTTCGCCTTCGCCATCGTCGTTTCCCTCATCGGCTACACGATCGGGATCTGCGTCGGCGCGATCATGGGCTACTTCGGGGGCTGGACCGACATCGTCATCCAGCGGATCGTGGAGGTCTGGTCCTCCATCCCGTTCCTCTACACGATGATGATCATCGCCAGCATCGCGAACCCCAGCTTCCTCGTCCTCGCGGTGATGCTGGTCCTGCTCCGCGCATGGCTCGGCATCACGTACTACATCCGCGGTGAGTTCTACCGGGAGAAGGCGAGGGACTACGTCCAGGCCGCCCGCGCCATCGGTGTACGCCGCATCAAGATCATGGGCCGCCACATCCTGCCCAACGCCCTCGTGCCGGTCGTCACGTTCATGCCCTTCGGCATCGTGGCCTATATCGGCACCCTCGTCTCCCTCGACTTCCTCGGCTTCGGCCTGCCGCCGGGCACGCCGAGCTGGGGCGCGCTGCTACGCCAGGGAAACGAGAACATCCAGAACCACCCCGAGCTCGTCTTCTATCCCATCATCGCGTTCTCCCTCACCCTCTTCGCCGTCGTGATGATCGGCGAAGCGGTGCGGGAAGCGTTCGACCCGAAGAAGTACTCGAGGCTGAGGTGATCCGATGAGCGACACGAAAACGGTTGAGCCCCTGCTCGAGATCACCGGGCTGAAGACGTACTTCCACACCGAGACCGGGGAGGTCCGCGCCGTCGACGGCGTCACCCTCTCCGTCAAGCCCGGCGAGACCCTCGGCATCGTCGGCGAGTCCGGCTCCGGGAAGTCCGTCACCGCCTACTCCATCCTCCGACTCATCCCCGAAGGCCAGGGACAGATCGTCGAAGGGTCGATCCTCTGGCGCGGCGGAAACGAACTCGTCGACCTCGCGAAGCTCCCCATCGAGAAGATGCCCGAGTACCGCGGCGACGACATCGCCATGATCTTCCAGGAGCCGATGACCAGCCTGAACCCGGTCTTCCGGTGCGGCTGGCAGGTCGCCGAGTCGATCCGGCAACATCGCGGGGCCGACAAGGACGAGGCCTGGGCCGCCGCCACGAAACTCCTCGACGAGGTCGGCATCGACCGTCCGGAACACCGCATGCGGCAGTATCCGCACGAGCTGTCCGGCGGCATGAAGCAGCGCGTCATGATCGCCATGGCGCTGGCCTGCGACCCGAAGCTCCTCATCTGCGACGAGCCGACCACGGCGCTCGACGTCACGATCCAGAAGCAGATTCTCAAGCTCATCCAGCGGCTCCAGGAAGAGCGCGGGATGGCCGTGCTCTTCATCACCCACGACCTCGGCGTCATCGCCGAGATCACGGACACCGTCGCCGTCATGTGCCCCGGCGAAATGCTGAGAAAGCTCTACGCCGGCACCGAGAAGGAGAACTCGCCGGACTTCGACCGCGGCGGCCACATCGTCGAGTTCGGAGACGTGCGGCAGATCTTCGAGAACCCGCAGCACCCCTACACCAAGGGCCTAGTCCGGTGCCGGCCGACGCTGGAGTCGCGCTCCGAGCGGCTGCCGACGATCGATGACTTCCTGCGGGCCGAGAAGAAGGGCATCACCCTCGACGCCACCGACCCCGGCCTCGACCTCGACTATCCGGGGAAGGCCGAGAAGCGCCGCGAGGACATGCCGGGCTTCGGCGAGGACCTGCTCACCATCGAGAACGTCCGCACCTGGTTCCCGATCCGCACCGGCGTCTTCCAGCGGGTCTCCTCGTGGGTCAAGGCCGTGGACGACGTCAGCCTCACCGTCAAGCGCGGCCAGACGCTGGGCCTCGTCGGGGAGTCGGGCTGCGGCAAGACGACGCTCGGCCGGACGCTCCTGCGCCTCGAGGAGCCGCGCGAAGGCTCCTCCGTGATCTACGAGGGCCGCGACGTCACCGGGATGGGCCACGCGGAGCTGCTCGCGATGCGGCGGAAGATGCAGATCATCTTCCAGGACCCGTACTCGTCCCTGAACCCGCGCCTGTCCATCGCCGAGGCGATCACCGAGCCGATGGTGGTCCACGGGCTGCACGAGAACGTGGACGGCCGGCGGGCCCAGGCCGAGAAGCTGATGGACTGGGTCGGCCTGAAGCCGGAGTTCCTCGACCGGTACCCCCACGAGTTCTCCGGCGGCCAGCGGCAGCGCATCTGCATCGCGCGGTCTCTCG
>JBDLIY010000645.1:0-2187 GCA_039714635.1 Planctomycetota bacterium | reverse complement strand
GGATTCGGCTTCGCGGCGACCGTGACGCGCGCCCCGGCGACCGGCTCGTTGTCCGGCGTCAGGACGGTCCCGACCGCGATGGCGCCGGTCTTCAGCGCGACGTCCAGGTGCTGGTCGGGTCCGCCTTCCGCAGTCGTCACCTCCGGAGCGTTCTCCGGAGCCTTGTTGCCCATGCCCATGCCGAACGCGCGCTGCATGAACATCGGGTTGAGCCCGGTCTGGTAGAACCCCGCCGCCCTGACGACGACCTGGTGAAGGCCCCTCGGGACGCCGACGATCTCGTAGTTCCCATCCTCGTCGGTCACAGCCTCGCCGACGGCGCCGAGGAAGGTGGAGAAAGCCGCCATCATGTACACGCTCGCTCCACCGATCGGCTGCCCGTCGGCCTCGGAGGTGACGCGGCCGAAGACGCGCGACCCCCGGGAGAGCGCGATGTCCTTGACGAGCTCCCTTTCGGCGGTGAGCTCCCCGAAGCCCTTCTGGAACATCATCGGGTTGTTGAAGACCGGCCACGAGGCGAGGCCGGCCGCTTCGACCCGCATGAACTGGATCCGGCCCTCCGGCAGGTGCTCTATCCGGTAGCGTCCGTCGGCGTCCGTGGTCGTCTCTCCGAACGCTCCTCCCCGCTGGCCGACGGCGACCATGATGGTCGCGCCCTCGACGCCCTCGCCCTCGCCGGCCGTGACCCGGCCGCGGATGGACGCCGTGCCCCCGAGGACGACGTCCAGGGAATCCCTCTCGCCGATGTTCACGTCGTTCAGCATCGTCGTCGGGTAGCCGGTGGCCCGCACCGCGACCGACGCCTTGCCCGGCGACAGGTTCTCGAAGGAGAAGAGGCCCCCCTCGTCCGTGGTTGCCTGCACCGGGGAGAAGGCGAACGGGTTCAACGGATCGTCGGCCATCCGGACCACGGAGACCAGGGCCTCCGGGACGGGGTGGCCATTCGCAGTCGTGACCTTGCCCGTGAGCCCGGCCCCCGGGCCGAGGACGATCCGGTGCTCGACCCGCACGGACTCCGGCGAGACGGTGGCCTTCTTGACCGCGCCCACGGCGAAGCCCTCCGCCCACGCCTCGATCCGATACGTCCCCGGCGAGAGCTTCGAGAGTTCGAACCGGCCGTCCTCTCCCGTCACGCTCTCATCCAACGGCGTCCGGAGCTTCGTCATGCTGGTAAAGACGTCCATGAAGTCGGTGGCCGGGGAGTCGCCGGCGGCCGGTCGGTGGGCCGCGACGGCCGCGCCCGGCACCGGATTCCCGGCACGATCGACAACGATCCCCTTCACCAGGAGGGCCCGCTCGAGGAAGAGGGTTCCGAGCGAGGTGGTGGCGTCCGGATTCACAGAGACGCCGTGGATCACGACGTCCGCGTAGGGATCCGGGGCGTACGCGGTGACGGTCACCTCGGGGCCGGACGGGACCCGGGCCGCGAAGATGCCCCGCGCGTTCGTCTTCTTCACGATCGGATCGCCGGCTCCCTCGATCCGGACCTCGATGTCCGCTGCGGGTTCCTTCGTCCGAAAGACCCGGACGATGCCGGTGAGAGTGCCGGGACGTCCCATCGCGACGGGCGGGGGGGCGACCTCGACCGGCTTGTCGCGATCGCCGGGTCCGGTGGGGACCGGAGCCGGGTCGCGCGTCGCGAGGTAGCCAATGAGGCCCGTCCCGGAGACGAGGAGGACGAGGAGAAGGACGACGCGGGTCTTGGCGGACATGAAAAACCTCCAGGGTGACTCGATCTACCAAAGCACTTACGAATCGAGCCCCGGAAGTTGGACGAAAAACAGAAAGAATGCTGATTGTCCTGCCAGCAGAAGCGGGCGCCGCTCTTCCTCCGGCGCTCGACGGTGCCGGTCAAGGTTCCGCGGGCGGTAACGGCGACGCCGAAGACGACTCGGCAAGCCGCCCCGTTCAAAAGCGCCCGTGGCCGACAGCTAACCTCTCCTGCCTCGGCCTTGGCTCACCGGCGCGCCTTCCCTGTCCCCAATCCACTTGGTTCTGGAACGCTCGTGGGCTCGGGTGCGTGACGATGAGAGTCTGAGTGCATCAACCACCTGCATCGCCCCCCAATGTGTCCTTCGCCGGCACGTCTAAGAGTCGACCCGGTCCGCAGCACAGATGCCTGCTAAAATCGGTTCCCGTGGCTGAGTCCCGCGAAGGCCCACTCACTCTGGCGGAATCGGAGGATGT
>JBDLIY010000644.1:0-2188 GCA_039714635.1 Planctomycetota bacterium | reverse complement strand
TGGGTCAGGCCGGGCGACCGGGACGTGATCCCGGGCCGCGAAGGCCCGATCCGAGTGTGAAAACAACAGATCAGGCGGTCTCGTAGACCTCCGGCGGGGGCGGTCTGGCGCGGCGCCTACTTCAGCGCTTCCTCCGCCGTGAAGCTGCGGTCCGGGCGCAGGTCGGTAAGCGCCTCGCGGTCGCGGTCCGTGGCCTCGTTTTTCAGCAGTCGCGTCAGCAGCGCGCCGATGCCGGGGCCGAGCATGTAGCCCTGGCCGCACATGCCGGCGGCGAGCAGGAAGCCCTCGACCTCCTGCGCCCAACCGACGATCGGGAAGCCGTCCGGCGTCATCGGGTACGTGCCGCGCCAGGTGCGGCGGATCTTCAGGTTCGCGAGGCGCGGCATCAGCGAGACCATGCGCGTGGCGATCATCGGAAGGAAGTCGCTCGTCGCGCGGCGGTCCGTGCCCGGGATGATCGGGTCGGGCGTGATGCAGAAGACGATCTGCCCCTCGGAGTTCTGATAGAAGTAGTAGTTCTTCGAGCCCGCCGCCGGCCTCAGGTCCACGACCATCGGCTCGAAGAATCGGTCGACGGACTCCGTGATCCCCGCTTCGTGGCTGTCCGGCATCACCGGGACGTCGACGCCGCACATCGCGCCGATCTCCTTGCCGGCGGCGCCGGCCGCGTTGATGACGATCGGGGCGTCGTACGTGCCCTTCGCGGTGGTGATACCGACCACCCGGCCGCCCTCGACGCGGACGTCCGTCACCGGTTCGCGGTAGTGGAAGTCGGCGCCCTTCTCGGCCGCGCGGAAGCTGAAGGAGTGGGCGCACATCAGCGGGCTGGCCGAGCCGTCGCCGGGGGAGAAGGTGCCGCCGCGGAGGTCGTTCGCGGCGATGCCGGGCACCAGCTCGCGGACGCGGTCCGCGTCGACCCAGTCGATGTCCAGGCCGATCTGTTTCTGCGAGACGACGAGGTTCGTGAGGACGTTTTCGATCGCGTCGTCGTAGGCGACGAAGGTGTAGCCGCCCCGGCGCCAGCCGATGGGGTCGCCGGTGCGCTCCTCCCAGCCCGCGAAGATGTCGAGGGACTCCTGGCAGATGCTGATCTTCGCGCGGTCGGAGTGGGTGGCGCGGATCCCGCCGATGGCGGCGCGGTTGTCGCCGCGGCCCGCGCTGGCCTCGGGGTCGAAGACCGCGACGGCGAACCCGGCGTCCGCGAGGAAGTAAGCGGTCGGCGCTCCGACGGAGCCGGCGCCGACGATGATGACGTCGTAGGTGCCGCTCATGCTTCCTCTCCCTTCGCGCCGCGGGCGAACACGCCGAACGGCACCTCCACGAAGAGCGGCCGTTTCGTCTCCGGCGTCACCTCGCCGGTCTCGATTCCCTCCTGGCGGAAGAGCCGGTCGATGTGCTCGGGGCAGTTCTTGCCGCAGCAGGCGCCCATGCAGACGCGCAGGCTGGCCTTCATCTCGTTGATGTCGCGCGTGCCCTCGCGGATCGACTGGCGGATCTCGCCGGCGGTGACGTGCTCGCAACGGCAGATGATGACGTCGTCGGCGATGTCGCCGGGCGGGATCGTCTCGATCGGCTCCGTGACGGCGGGGTCCTGGGTGCGGATGCCGGCGATGAGGTCGCAGGTCTCCGGCGTGGTCTCGAGACGGACGAGCCGGGTCCGGTCCGCGAACTTCGGCCGGTTCACCTTGATCACGCGGAAGTTCCCGACCGGGTTGCCGTCCTGGTCGGTGGCGAGCACCATCGTGTCGGGTTCCACCGGCGTCTCGCCCTGCTCGTAGGCGACGGTGACGACGGGGCGGTCCGGGTCTTTTCGCTTGTCGACCATCGTGACGGCGAGGCCGGGGCAGATCGTCACGCACTTCGCGCAGCCGGTGCACTCCGGCCCGGAAAATACCGGCCGGCCGAGGATCGGGTCGCCCTCCATCTCGATGGAGTGCTTCGAGCACACCGTCGCGCACGGGTTGCAGGGGATCTCCTGCGCGCAACGGAGGATCGGGTAGACCGCGTTCTCCTCTTCGGGGGGCGTCCACTCGACCGTCTCGCCGGGGTGGGCCTTCAGGACTTCGAGCTTGTCGTACCAGTCCAGCGGCACCTCGGGGACGTCGAGTCCGAGGTCCTTCGCCATCTTCAGGGCCTCGATCTTCCCGCCGAAGGTCGCCGCCGACGCCTCGGCGATCTCCGCCGCGTC
>JBDLIY010000643.1:0-2191 GCA_039714635.1 Planctomycetota bacterium | reverse complement strand
GCGAGGAGGTCGGCGTGATGATCGACCTCGAGCGCATCCCGCTGAAGTACGAGGGGCTCAGCCCGGCCGAGATCTGGATCTCGGAGGCGCAGGAGCGAATGATCTTCTCCGTCCCGCCGGAGCACCGGCAGAAGGCGCTCGACGTCTTCGAAGCCGAGGGGTCCGAAGCCACGATCATCGGTCGCTTCACGGGCGACCATGCGCTCACGCTCCGCTACGACGGTCAGATCGTCGCCGAACTCCCGATGGAGTTCCTCCACGACGGTCTGCCGAAGGAGGAGCGGGACGCGGTGTGGGTGGAGCCGACGCTCGCCGAACCCGCGCCGGAAACGCCCGAGGACGGCGACTGGGGTGACGCCCTCCGCGAGATCCTCTCGATGCCGAACGTGGCGAGCAAGGAGTGGATCATCCGCCAGTACGACCACGAGGTGCAGGGCCTCACGGTCGTGAAACCGCTCGTCGGCGTGCGCGAGGACGGCCCCGGCGACGCCGTCGTCGCCACGGTCGATCCGGGCGGGACGCGCGGCATCGTCGTCTCGTGCGGGATGAACCCCCACTACGGGGACCTCGACCCCTACGAGATGGCGGCGGCCTCCATCGACGAGGCGGTGAGGAACTCCGTCGCCGTCGGCGCGAAGCTCGAGCGCATCGCGCTCCTCGACAACTTCTCCTGGGGGATCACGGACAAGCCGGACCGCCTCGGCGCGATGGTCCTCGCGTGCCGGGCCTGCTACGACGTGGCGCGGATCTACGGCACGCCGTTCATCTCCGGCAAGGACTCGCTGAACAACGAGTACACGACGGACAAGGGCAACATCTGCATCCCCCATACTCTTCTGGTGTCCGCCGTCTCCGTCATCGACGACGTCCGCCGCGCCGTCACGATGGACCTGAAGGCCCGCGAGAACCTGATCTTCCTCGTCGGCCGGACGCGGAACGAACTCGGAGGCTCCCACCTCTACCTCCGCCGCGGCGAGACGGGCGCGAACGTCCCGAAGGTCCGGCCCGAAGAAGCGGTCAGGACATACCGCGGCCTCGCCGACGCGATGGAGCGCGGTCTCGTCCGGTCCTGCCACGACCTCTCCGAGGGCGGCCTCGCCGTCGCTCTCGCGGAGATGGCCTTCGCCGGGAACCTCGGCGTCGGGATGGACCTTTCCGAGGTCCCGCACGATCCGGACGCGGCCCGCGACGAAGTGCTGCTCTTCTCGGAGACGCAGAGCCGCTTCCTCGTCGAGGTGGCGCCTTCCGACGAACCGGCCTTCCGCGCCGCGATGGAGCGCGCGACGGTCGCCCGCATCGGCGACGTCAACCAGACCGGCCGCCTGCTGGTCCGCGGCGTCGGCGGCGGCATCGTTCTCGACGAGAGCGTCGAGGACCTGCGCGAAGCTTTCCTCCGGACCTTCCAGTGGTGATCCGATGACGACGCGACCGAGAGCCCTGATCCTGCGCACCGCGGGCACGAACTGCGACCGCGAGACCGTCTACGCCTTCGAGCAGGCCGGCGCCGCCGTCGATCTCGTCCATCTCAACCGCATGGTCGAGACGCCGGAGAAGCTCTTCGACTACCGCATCCTCGTCTTCCCCGGCGGCTTCACGTACGGAGACGACCTCGGCGCCGGGACCATCTTCGCGAACCGCCTCCGCTCGAGCCTGCTCGATCCGATGAGGGAGTTCGTCGCCGGCGGCGGTCTCGCCCTCGGCATCTGCAACGGCTTCCAGATCCTCGTGAAGATCGGGCTGCTGCCCGGCACCGCGGACCCGGAGGACCCGCCGGTCGCGAGCCTCGTCGCCAACGACAGCAACCGCTTCGAGGAGCGCTGGGTCACGCTCGAGGTCACCTCCGACCGGTCCGCCTTCGTGAAGCGCGGCGACCGGATCTTCTGCCCCGTCGCCCACGGCGAGGGCAAGTTCATCACCGCCTCCGACGAAGCGCACCAGGCTCTCTTCACGAACGACCAGGTCGTCTTCCGCTACGTCGGCCGCGACGGCTCCGAGAACCCCGCGTACCCCGAGAACCCGAACGGCTCCCGCGACGCGATCGCCGGCATCTGCGACCCGACGGGCCGCGTCCTCGGCATGATGCCGCACCCGGAGCGCCATCTCGACGCGACGCTGCACCCGCGCTGGACGCGCGAGGGCCTCGAGCTGCGCGACACCGGTCGGAAGCTGTTTGCGAATGCGGTCGCGCACG
>JBDLIY010000642.1:0-2194 GCA_039714635.1 Planctomycetota bacterium | reverse complement strand
ACGCCTCCGGAGACGAGGGCCTCCACCAGCCGCTCCGCCTCCCGCTCCGGCGCTCGTGCCCAGTCCGTCGACCAGACCCGGGTCAGGCGCCACCCGAGTCCCGCGAGCACCTCGCCCCGCGTCCGGTCCCGATCGCGCACGGTGGAGGCGTCGCGGTAGGCCGGGCCGTCCGACTCGATGCCGAGGAGGAACCCGTCGGTCTCGCCGGGGCCTTCCACCGCGAGATCGATCCGGTACGAGGAGGCGCCGATCCGCGGCGCGACCTCGTAACCCCGCTTCGTGAACGCATCGGCGATCGCTCCGACGAGCGGGGGGAGCTTTCCCCGCTCACCGACGGGGTCGGCCCCGCGATTCCCCCCACGGTTCCCGTTGTCCCGGGCCTTCTCCATGTACGAGCGGAGCAGGCGCGCGCCCTCGGCCTTCGCGCGGTCGAGGTCGATGTCCTCGGGGACGAGGGAGGAGTAGACCCGCGTGGCGAAGCGGGCGCGCGTCACGGCGACGTTCAGGCGGCGGTGGCCGCCGTCGCCGTTCAACGGGCCGAAGTTCAGGCGGATCTTCCCCTCGGTGTCGGGACCGTAGCCGAACGAGAAGAACATCACGTCGCGCTCGTCGCCCTGGACGTTCTCCAGGTTCTTCACGAAGAACGGCTCGTCCTCCTCGCGCCGCTCGAGGAGCTTCTCGAGCGTGGGCTCCTCCTTCATCAGTCGCTCGACGGCCGCGAGCACCGCCCGGCGCTGCGGCTCCCCGAACGTCACGACGCCGATGCTCATCGAGGGATCGATCAGGATCTGCTCGGCGATGCCCCGGGCCACCTCGGCCGCCTCGACGCGGTTCGTGCGCGACTTCCCGCGGTCGTAGACGCCGTTCGCCACGTGGCGGAACGAGAGCCCCGTGCCCGGCCGGTCGCCGGGGTTCGGGAAGGTGAGGAGGGAGTCGTCGTAGAAGTTCTCGTTCGAGAACGAGATCAGGCTCTCGTCCCGGCTCCGGTAGTGCCAGTTCAGGCGCAGGCGCGGGAAGCCCTGGGCGGCGCAGAGGTCGAGGATGCTCTCGAGGTCGGGCAGCGGCTCCTCTTCCTCCGGCGGCTCGTAGTCCGGGTCGTAGGAGAAGAAGGAGGTCGGCGGCAACTGGCGGCTGTCGCCCACGACGACCATCTTCCGCCCGCGCGCCAGCGCCCCGATCGCGTCCTCGGGGCAGATCTGGCTGGCCTCGTCGAAGACGATGAGATCGAACGGCTCCGAGTCCGGCGGGAGGAACTGCGCGACGGAGATCGGGCTCATCATCACGCAGGGCTTCAGGCGGCGGATCGCCAGGCCGGCGCGCCGGAGCAACTGGCGGATCGGCAGGTGGCGTCGCTTCTTGGCCGCCTCCTTCAAGAGGAGCCCGACGTCGGAGTCGGGGCTGAACGACATCGAGGAGGGCAGCTCGTCGTCGAGCCGTCCGCGGATCCGCTCCGCCGCGAGGGGCAGCTGCCGCCGGTCCAGCTCCCGGAACCGCGCGACCGTCGCCTCGTGGCCCGGTCCGTCGAAGTCGCGCAGGGCCTCCCGCTCCGCCGTCGCCAGGTCGAGCCAGGCCGTGAAGAACGCCTTCTCGTAGGCCGGGGCGATCTCGTCGGCGGAGAGGTTCTCCCGGTCCGCGGCGTCGATCCAGTCCTGGAGTCCCTCCTCCCGGCAGGTCTCGATCGCGCGGCGATACGCGCACCAGTCGTGGACCTCCTCCCGCCGATCGTGGGCGATCTGTGACCAGGCGAGCACGGGCTCCGGTCCGTCCGCCGGATCCTCCCGGGCGCCTGTGAGCTCCCGGAACGCCGCCAACTCCGCGCGCATCGCCTCGAGGGACTTCGTGAGCACGAGGGAGCGGTCGGCGGCGCCGACGGGGTTCGCGGCCAGCGCGGCGACCTCCTCCGTCGTTTCCTCTCCGCCGACGAACTCGTGGAGCTTCGTTGTCCACTCGCACAGCCGGTCGAGCTTCTCCCAGTCGGTGTCGTGGCCATCGAAGAACCTGCCGAACGCCGCCTCCGCCCACTCCGCCGCGCGGTCGATCTCCGCGCCGAGGTCGCGGACGGTCCGCGCGGTGCGGAGGTCCAGGATGACCTCCTCGGACTCCCGCCGGGCGCCCGGCCGCCGGACCGCGGCGAGGACCTTCCGGTCCCGCCAGAAGTCGCCGGAGAAGAAGCGGAAGAGGCTCGTGCCCCTCT
>JBDLIY010000641.1:0-2203 GCA_039714635.1 Planctomycetota bacterium | reverse complement strand
ATCTACGAGGAGGGCTTCCGGATGCCGCCGGTCCACCTCGTGAAGGGCGGGGAGGTGCAGCGTGACGTGATGACGCTGCTGCTCGCGAACGTCCGCACTCCGGAGGAGCGGGAGGGCGACCTCGCGGCCCAGCGGGCGTCCCTCGCGGCGGGGGAGCGGAGGTTGACCGCGCTCGTCGACAAGTACGGCGACGATCTCCTCCTCCGCGCCGCCGGCGAGCTGATGGACTACACGGAGCGCATGCTCGCGGCGCGGCTCGCCGATCTGCCGGCGGGGACGTTCGCGGCGGTGGACCGCATGGACGACGACGGTCTCTCGGACGACGCGGTCCCGATCCGCGTCGCCGTCAGCGCGAAGCGCGGCCGCATCACCGTCGACTTCACCGGGAGTGCGCCCCAGACCGCCGGCGGCGTCAACGCGAACCGCGCGGTGACCCTCTCCGCCGTGCTCTACGTGCTGCGCTGCCTGCTGCCCGCCGGCGTGCCGAGCAACGACGGCCTGCTCCGCCCGTTGACGCTCGTCACGGAACCGGGCACGGTCGTCGACGCCGTCGCGCCGGCGGCGGTGGCGGGCGGCAACGTGGAGACGAGCCAGCGGATCGTGGACGTCGTGCTCCGCGCGTTCGCGGGTGCGCTGCCCGACCTCGTGCCGGCGTCGAGTTCCGGCACGATGTGCAACCTGTCCATTGGAGGAGAGGGCGCGACGCCCTTCAGCTACTACGAGACGATCGCCGGCGGCGCGGGGGCGGGGCCGAACCGCCCGGGGGCGAACGGCATCCAGACTCACATGACGAACACGCGGAACACACCGGTGGAGGCGCTTGAGCACGCCTACCCGATGCTGGTCACGGCGTCCCGGCTGCGGGACCGCTCCGGCGGGGCGGGGGAGCGGCGCGGCGGCGACGGCGTCGTGCGCGAGATCGAGGCGCTCGCGCCCAGTCGGGCGAGCCTGCTCTCCGACCGCGCGAAGAACGGTCCGCCGGGCCTCGCCGGGGGCGCGGATGGCGCGCCGGCGCGGTTTAGCGCGAAGCGGAAGGGGCGCTGGGAGGACCTGCCGTCGAAGGCGAACGTGGACCTCGAGCGCGGGGATCGGCTGCGAATCGAGACGCCGGGAGGCGGCGGTCACGGGCAACGGTCGACAGATGCTGCAGCCGGTGGCTGAACGGGGCCGCAACCTCTCTGACCCGGCCGTGTCCGATCCCACCTCCGCGTAGCGTGGCTGCAGGGCTGCACGAGGTTCGGACCCCGAACCGGGCGGATGGCGAAACGCGGCGGACGTGCCGAAGGATAAAGGCGGGGGGCCCGCCGTAGAGGAAAAGGTCGCAGTTTGGTGCGAGCCCCCCTGGCGGGGCGCCCTCGGGCGTCCCGCACCCTCTCCTCGACATCCCCACCGGATCGATGAAGTGAATTCGGAATTCGGGGCGGTTCCGGGTTCAGGGAAACAGCAGGCGTTCGTGAATGCGCCACCACTGGACGAACGCCTCGGAGTCCGGGGCCTGCAGCAGGTGGATGCCCTCCCCGACGATCGACGTCGGGATCTCCGCCTCGAGCCGCTTCAGGCCCGCGGCCAGGCGCGCCCGGAACCCGGAGAGGTCGTCGTCCGGCAACGCCATGTCGGCTCGATCCGCCAGCGCCGTCACCGCGTCCCGCATCGCCCGGTCCAACCCGGCGTTGCGACCGAGCGTGACGCGGAGGATCGCCGCCGCCTCGAAGGCCGCGCCCTCCCACCCGCTCTTCACCCGCTCGCGCAGGGCCCGCTCCGCGCCCGGCACGCGGCGGAGGAGCGCGGCGTGCAGGAGGTCTCCGTTGCCGCCGGCGAAGGCGCGGTCCGCGGCCGCGACGATTCGCTCCGGCCCCGGCGTCCGCAGGACGGCCGTCCCGAGCACGGCGACGAGGGCGAGGACGCAGGCGGCCCAGAGCCCGGCGGTCAGGCGCCAGGGCAGGTAGGCGTCCCACTTGTCGCGGTGGGCTTCGTGGAGCCAGCCGAGGAGGACGACGAGGTAGTACGCGGCGAGCGCGCCGACGAGGAGGAGGTAGCCGGTCCGGATCGAGAGCGCGCCCGACCCGCCGGCGAGGAAGCACCACGTCTGGAAGGAGAGGGGGACGTCCGACGCGGAGCCCGATCCGACGGCGAGGAAGGTGATATACACCCAGAGGACGACGAGGCCGCCGGCGACGAGGGCCGGTGTGAAGAAGATGTGGGA
>JBDLIY010000640.1:0-2204 GCA_039714635.1 Planctomycetota bacterium | reverse complement strand
CACCGATGTCCTGCAGCCAGACGATCGGGATGCCGTCGTCGTTGCAGCAGCGGGAGAACTGCGCGATCTTCGCGATCCCCTGCTTGAAGAGGATGCTGCCGGGCCGGCGCTGGCCCGGGTGGTCGGGGTGGTCGATCAGGTTCTGGTTGTTCGCGATGATCCCGACGTAGAGGCCACCGATCCGGCCGATGCCGGTGATCATCTCGCAGCCCTGCTCCTTCAGGACCTCCCAGAACAGCGAGTTGTCCACGACCCGCGCGATGACCTGGCGCATGTCGTAGGGCATGCGGTAGTCGGCGGGGAAGAAGCCCTCGAGCTCCATCGGGTCGTAGAGCGGCGCCGCGGTGTCGCCGCCGTACTTGTAGTACTCGATCGCCGTCGTCGGCAGGCTCGCGACGTCGCGGCGGATGAGCTTCAGCACCGACTCGTCGTCGGGGCCGCGGAAGTCCGCGCAGTTGGAGAGGTGCACGTGGACGTCCGCGCCGCCGATCGTGAGCGACGTGATGTTCTGCGCCTTCCCGCCCTTGATGAGGGCCGCGCCGGCGATGACCATGTACGCCTGCTCGGTCATGTAGACGCGGTCGGAGATGATCGGCATGTAGCCGCCGCCGGCGATGCAGTCGCCGAAGACGCCCGCGATCTGCGGGACGTGCTCGGCGGAAAGCAGGCTGTTCATCTTGAAGATGTGGCCGGCGCCCTTCGGCCCCGGGAACGACCGCGCCTGCTCCGGCAGGAAGAGCCCGCTGCAGTCCACGAGGTAGACGACGGGCAGCTTCAGCTTCAGGGCGATCGCCTGCGCCCGCTCGATCTTCTCCGGAGTGAGCGGCCACCAGGCGCCGGACGCGACCGTGTTGTCGTTCGCGATGACGACGGTGTACTTGCCCTCCACCTTGACGAACGCCGTCACGACGCCGGCGCCGGGGCAGGTCTTTTTGCCCTCGAACTCCACGCCGTAGTTCACGAAGGTCTGGATCGGGAGGACGGCGCTGCCCGGGTCCTTGAGTTTCTCGATCCGCTCCCACGCGGTGAGCTTGCCCTTCTTGTGGACGCGGGCGACGTACTCGTCGCCCCAGCCCGCCTTCACGGTCTCGCGGCCCTCGAGGATCGGGGCCTCCGCCGCGTCCATCGCGGCGCGGTTCGCGGCCTGGTCATCGGAGGAGACCGTGGACTCCAGGGGGCCGCCGATCGGCTGCAACACGACCTTAGCCATGGTTGTCACCTCCGAGCATCCTGCCGATGAGCCGCGTGTCGTAGGTCCCGCTCGCGAACTCCTCGTTCTCGAGGACCCGCTGGTGGATGGGGATCGTGGACTTCACGCCCTCGATCCGGAACTCGGCGAGAGCCTTCTTCATGCGCTCGATCGCGTCCGCGCGGTCCGCGCCGTGCGTCACGAGCTTGGCGATCATCGAGTCGTAGAACGGCGGGACGACGTAGCCCTCGCGGACGTGGGTGTCGATCCGCAGGCCGTCTCCGGCGGCCGGCGGCGCGAACGTCGTCACCGTGCCCGGCGTCGGCTTGAACCCCTCGTCCGGGTCCTCGGCGTTGATACGGCACTCGATCGCGTGACCGGTGATCGTCACGTCGTCCTGGGTGATGGAGAGCGGCCGGTTCGCGGCGATCGCGATCTGCTCCGCCACGATGTCGAACCCGGTGATCATCTCGGTGACCGGGTGCTCGACCTGGAGGCGGGTGTTCATCTCCATGAACCAGAGGTGGCCGTCGGGATCGCGGAGGAACTCGACGGTGCCGGCGTTCACGTAGCCGACCCGGCTCGCCGCCGCCGCGGCCTTCGCGCCCATCTCCGCGCGCTGCTCGTCGGACACGACCGGGCTCGGCGCCTCCTCCACGAGCTTCTGGTGGTTGCGCTGGACGGAGCACTCGCGCTCGCCGAGGTGCACGGCGTTCCCGTAGACGTCGGCGAGAAGCTGGAACTCGATGTGGCGGCCGCCTGTAATGAACTTCTCGATGTAGAGCTCGCGGTTGCCGAACGCCTTCTCGCTCTCGAGCGACGCCTGCGTGAAGGCCTCCTCGACGTCGCCGGGCTCCTCCACGATCCGCATCCCGCGCCCACCGCCGCCGGCGCTCGCCTTGAGCAGCACGGGGTAACCGATCTCGTCGGCGAGGCGCCGCGCGTCCGCCGCGGTGCGGGGGATCTCACCCGCGCCGGGGATCGGCGGCAGGCCGGCGGCGCGCATCGTGTCGCG
>JBDLIY010000639.1:0-2204 GCA_039714635.1 Planctomycetota bacterium | reverse complement strand
CGGACCTTGACGTCACGATTGTCGTCGATGCGGATCGTGATCTCGTCCTCTCCGTCCTTCGCGTTCATTACGGTGCCGAAGAGTCCCCCATTCATGAGGACGCGGTCGTTCTTCGTGATGGCGGCGATCATGGCCTTGCGGTTCTGCTCCTGCTTCCGCTGGGGGCGGATGAACATGAACCACATGAGCGCGAAGATGATCGCCATCAGGAAGAACGGCTGGTAGTTGGTAAGTATGGAGCCACCCTCTTCGGCGGTCTCCTGGGCAAGAAGCCAGAACATGCGGTTGCTCCGGGAGTTTCCGGGGGAAAACCCCTAGTCTAGACAGGGGTTGCGGACACCCCCAACGTTTTTCAAGGTCCCGTCCTGCGGGGTTCGATGGCGCGAGATACCCGTGAATCCGGACGTTCGGCGGGTTCGGTCCTCGTCGCGATGAGCGGAGGCGTGGACTCGTCCGTGGCCGCCTTCCTGCTGAAGGAGGCCGGCCGGGACGTCACGGGCGTCTTCCTCCGCACCGGGGCCCACTCCGAGGGAAACACGAAGTCCTGCTGCAGTCTCGAGGACGGGCGCGACGCCCGGGCCGTCGCGGACCTGCTCGGGATCCCGTTCTACGCGCTCAACTTCGAGGCGGAGTTCGCCGCGATCATCGACGACTTCGTCGACGAGTACTCGCGCGCCCGGACGCCGAACCCCTGCATCCTCTGCAACCGCGACCTGAAGTTCGGGAAGCTCTACGAGCACGCGACCGCGGTGGGGGCGACCCTCGTCGCCACGGGCCACTACGCCACCGTCTTGGATCAGGACATCGACGGGGACGTCCGCCGGGCGGTGCGCCGGGGCCGGGACCCGGGCAAGGATCAGTCCTACGTGCTCTTTCCCCTGACCCAGGAGCAACTGGCGCGCACGCACCTTCCCCTCGGGGACATGCAAAAGGACGAGGTGCGCGAGGTCGCGCGGCGGGCGGGCCTGCCCGTGGCGGCGAAGGCGGAGAGCCAGGAGATCTGCTTCGTGCCGCCGGCCGGCTACCGCGCGCTGCTCGACGCGCGCGGGATCGGAACGCCGGGGGAGATCGCCGGGGAGGACGGGACGGTGGTCGGGCGCCACGACGGGTTCGAGCGGATGACGATCGGCCAGCGGAAGGGGATCGGGGCCCACGGAGCGCCGCGATACGTCACGGGGATCGACGCGGCCACGGCCAGGGTGACCATCGGGCCGCGGGAAGCCCTGCTCAAGAAGTCGCTCGTCGCGCGGGGCTGGGTCGGCGGCGGCCGGCCGGCGCCGGCGGAGGGGGAGTCCTTCGAGGCGCTCGTCCAGATCCGGTACCGCCACCAGGCGTCGTCGGCGCGTGTCGAGGGGATGGGTGACGGCGCGGTGCGGATCGTGTTCGGCGAGGCCCAGTCCGCGCTCACGCCGGGGCAGGCGGTCGTCGCCTATGACGGAGACGTGGTGGCGGGGGGCGGCTGGATCAACACGGTCGGAGACGGATAAAAAAAATGCAGGAGGGCGTGGATCGATCCACGCCCTCCTGCATGCTCACGAACGGAATGTGAGTTAGATCTTCTCCTTCAGGGTCTTGCCGACCTTGAACCCGACGGTCTTCGACGCCTTGATCTTGATCGTCTCACCGGTCTGGGGGTTCCGGCCCTTGCGGGCGGCACGCTTCTTCACGCTGAAGGTTCCAAAGCCGACGAGCTGGACCGCCTTGTCCTTCTTGAGACCCTTCTGAATGCTGAGAAGCGTCGAACTCAGGAAGCGGTCGGCTTCAGCCTTGGTGGTTCCCATGTCCTTCGCGATTGCTTCGCAAAGTTCAGCCCTGTTCATGCAAAAGACTCCTTTCACGCCCTCGGGGAATTGCCCTGCTACACCTGCTGGGAAGCAGGCGGGAAGCTAGCACAGCGAAAGAAGGGCGGTCAACGATTAATCGCTCAAAGCCTTGTCGAATGCGGCTTCGGGGCGAAGAATGCATCTCTGCGGAGACCAAATTGATCGAGATCGACCTGCCCATTCTCGTCGGCGGATGCGCCGCCCTCGTCCTGCTGATATTGGTTCTGCGTCGCAGGCGCGGTGTCGCGGGTCCGTGGCCGTCGCTCGCTCCGGTCGTGCTGCTGGTCCAAACCGGGGACCGGCACGTCCCCCATCGACCACGACACGTCGACCACGCGCACCGTGCGGACGGAGCCGCCGGAGGGCACCCGGACGCCGGCC
>JBDLIY010000638.1:0-2239 GCA_039714635.1 Planctomycetota bacterium | reverse complement strand
GTGGCGAGGATGCCCTGCTTCAGGACCTCCACCGTCCGCTCACCGCGGGCGAGCTGGTTCTGGGTCGACTGGTCGAGGTCGGAGGCGAACTGGGCGAAGGCCTCCAGCTCGCGGTACTGGGCCAGGTCCAGCCGCAGCATTCCCGCGACCTTCTTCATGGCCTTGATCTGGGCGTTTCCACCCACTCGCGAGACCGAGATGCCGACGTTCACCGCGGGGCGGACACCGGCGTAGAACAGGTCGGGCTCCAGGTAGATCTGGCCGTCCGTGATCGAGATCACGTTCGTCGGGATGTAGGCCGACACGTCACCGGCCTGCGTCTCGATGATGGGGAGCGCCGTCAGGGAACCGGCGCCTTCCTCGTCGGAGAACTTCGCGGCGCGCTCGAGCAGGCGGGAGTGGTTGAAGAAGACGTCGCCCGGGTAGGCCTCGCGTCCCGGCGGGCGCCGGAGCAGCAGGGAGACCTGGCGGTAGGCCACGGCCTGCTTCGAGAGGTCGTCGTACACGCAGAGGGTGTCGAGGCCGCGACCATCTTCCTTCTTGATGTAATTGCCGTCGCCGTCCGTCTTCGGGAGGGCGAATGGCTCGCGGTCCCAGCGGGTCTGCATGAAGAACTCGGCCATCGCGCAGCCCGCGAACGGAGCGACGTACTGCAGCGGCGCCGCTTCGTCCGGGGTGGCGACCACGACGATGGTGTAGTCCATCGCCCCGGCCTTCCGGAGCCTGTCGACCACACCCGCCACCGTGGAGGCCTTCTGGCCGATGGCGACGTAGACACAGACGACGCCCTCGCCCTTCTGGTTCACGATCGTGTCGATCGCGATGGCCGTCTTCCCGGTCTCGCGGTCGCCGATGATCAGCTCACGCTGGCCACGGCCGATCGGGATCATCGCGTCGATCGACTTGATGCCGGTCTGGAGAGGCTCGGTCACCGGCTGGCGTCCGGCGATGCCCGGTGCGCGCCCTTCCAGCGGCATGTACTTGTCGACCTCGATCGGTCCCTTGCCGTCGAGCGGCTCGCCCAGCGGCGTGATCACGCGACCGAGCAGGGACTGACCCGAGGGCACCGAGAGAACGCGGCCCGTCCGCTTCACGGACTGGCCTTCCTTGATCTCCAGGTACTCGCCGAGAATCACCGCGCCCACGGAGTCTTCCTCGAGGTTGAGGCAGAGTCCATAGGAGCCGTTCTCGAACTGGACCATCTCGTTGGCCATGGCCTGTTCGAGGCCGTAGATCCGGGCGACGCCGTCACCGACCTCGAGGACGGTGCCGACCTCGTCCATGTGGACCTGGTCCTCGAATCCCTCGATCTCCTTCTTCAGGACCGAGGTGATCTCTTCCGGACGGATTTGCATCTCACTCGCTCCCCCCGGCTCTGGCCGGGGTCCACCGGCACGAGGCCGGTTCGCCTAGAACAACCGCTCCTTCGCCATGAGGTTCTTCCTGAGAACCTCGAGCTTCCGTCGGATCGAGTTGTCCACCATGATGTCGCCGATTCTCAGCACCATGCCACCGATCAGGCTCTCGTCGATCGTCTCGTGGATGACCGCGGTCTGATCGAACTCCTCCTTCGTCATCTTCTCGATGCGGGCCCGGATCTCGTCCTCCACCGGTCTCGCACTTCGAAGATGGACGTGGACCTTGCCCTCGGCGAGGTCCTGGAAGCGCTGGAACTGGTCCGCGATGTTGTCCAGCAAGAGCTCACGCCGCTTGCGGATCAACACGTGCACCAGGCCCAGGATCGGCATGCTGAACTTGCCGTCGAACGCCTTGCGCAGGATCCGGAACTTCTCGTCCGGGTCGATGCGCGGTGAGGTGAAGAACCCGCGGAACTCCCGATCTTCGTAGAGTCCGCGGAGCGTCATCAGCTCGTCGTAGATGGTGGTCAGCTGATCCCTCTCCCGGCCGATCGCGATCAACGCTTCCGCGTACTCGCGAGCGGCGGGAATGCTGACGTTCAGCGCCATTAGCCCGGCCTCTTCAGCGTGCCCAGCTCATCGACGACCTGGTTGGCCAGCTTCCGGTGATCCTCTTCGTCCATCGACTTCTCGAGGATCTTGCCGGCGGCCAGGAGGCTGAGGTCCACCGCTTCGCGGCGGATCTCGTCGAGGGCCTTCTTCGTCTCCAGGTCGATTTCCTTTTTCGCCCGGTCGACGAACTCCTCGGCTTCCTTCTTGCCGGCATCCGCCACGTCCTGGCGGACCCGTTCACCGGCCTCTCGGCCTTCGTTGATGATCTC
>JBDLIY010000637.1:0-2258 GCA_039714635.1 Planctomycetota bacterium | reverse complement strand
CGGGGGCGTTGGTTCCATGTGTCTACGCAGGTTTTGCCCTGACACCCGAGGGGCGTACCGGTCGCCGGGCGTACCGGTCGCCGGGGGCGTTGGTTCCATGCGTCTACGCAGGTTTTGCCCTGACACCGTATGGGGTAGACAGGGGTAGACAGGGGTAGACAGGTCGGGGGCGTCTGGTCTTCAGTCCGCGAGCGGGCGGTCGAGCGCTTCCCAGTCGACCTGGCTCACGAACTTCGTGAGCTTGGAACCGTCCACCTCGGCGACGAGCGCGTAACGGGTCTGGATCTTCCCGGCCTTGGTCTCGCGGGTGTACGTCTTCTTCTTGATGTTTCCCTCGTCGACCGCGACCTTCTCCCGCTTGCGCACGTCGTAGAACTCGATGGGCATGACAGTGTCTCCTTCCCGTGGTGGGGGTCCCACGGCGCGTGAAAGCTATCAGAAGTCCCCCCGGGTGGGAAAGCGCGGAATTCAGGCGTTCCGCTCCTCCCAGGCAAGGCAGAGCCGCATCAGCGCCCGGTGGAAGGGGCGGTGGCCGGCCGCGGCGCGGATGAAGTCCACCTCCCGGCGGGCCCCCTTGGACCGCAGAACGTCCACCAGACTCCCCTTCGTCCCCGCCGCCCAGCGGCGCGTTTCCGGCATCGCGAGGACCACCGGCGCCCACGTCGCGAAGCCGCGCCGATCCTCCTTCGACCAGCCGTCGAAACCGCCCACGCCGAGCTGATCGGCCGCGGCCCGCTCGACCCGTCGCCGGCCCGCCGGCCCGGGCCCGCCGTACTCCGCGATCTTGTTCGTGGCGGCGTGACCGACGTTCGTCCACGGGAAGACGCCGACCAGGTCGTCCCGCGGCGCGCCCAGGTGGAGGACGAGATTCTCCACCGTGAGCCCGCGGAGCGTCGCCGCGCTGCTCCGGTGCTTCCGGTCCTTTCGCATCCGCGCCTCCTCGGTGCGGAGGAGGCGGGCGACGTCCCGGTCGACCGCTTCGAATCCGAGCTTTCGGTAGAACCAGAACGCACCGGAGTCGATGGCCTCGTCGTTCTGCCAGCCGATCTGGTACTTCGGCACCGTCACGCTCGTCGCGCCGAGGAACTGGTGCACGACCGCGAGGAGGCGCGAGTACATCCAGGCCGCCTCGCCGCCCCGGAACGTGGGGAAGATGTTGTAGGCGATCTCCGCGGTCCCAAAGAGCGCGCTGGCCAGCCAGTAGCCCACCGGGACGCCGTTCTTCAGGAAGAGTCCGGAGTAGAGCGACTCCGGCATGAGCCGTCGGTCCGGGAGCATCCCCGTCACGCTGATGAGGAGGCCGCGGCCGGCGTCGGCGAGAAAGGCGTCGTCCGCATGGCCGAAGTCGAACGCCTCCAGCTCCCGGATCCGGACGCTCATGCCGGCGCGGGCGAGGTCGATCAGCGCCTCGCCCGTCCGCCGGTCGACCGGGCGGACGTCGATCGGCTCGGCCGCGGCCTTCCGGAGGTCCGGCCGCTTCCGCCGGATTCCGTTCGTGTGGAACCAGGGCTCGTCGACGGGCCAGCGGGCGAGCGTCCGCGAGTCGGGGCCGTCGGCGAGATCGCGGATCGAGGGCACCTCGAGCTGGTTGTACAGGTGCTCCCGCGCCACCGGGGCCGCCTTTACGTTCGCCACGCGCCCGACCAGCGTCGCGTAGTCGGCGAGCCCCTCGGGGCGGGCGTTCGCCAGCCACTCCTCCCCCGAGATCGTCTCGTCGTCGACCCCGGGCATCTCGGCGGGCTCCCCGAGGACGACGAGGAGTTCGTCGAGGCGGTCGGTGTGCTCCCAGTCGTCCCAGGCGATCCGCGCGCCGGCCGGGTCGCGCCGCGCCAGCCAGCGGGCCATCGGGAAGGAGAAGGCGTACTGCATCCGGGTCCCGGCGATCCCGGTGTCGGCGAGGGAGTTTCGGAACCGGCGGACGTCGCGGCGGGCGGCGAAGCCCCGGAGCGCCGATTCCGTGGCGTCGAGCACGGCCGCGTCGTCCGGATGGGCGCGGAGGAAGAGCAGCGCTTCGTGCAGGCGTTCGACCTCCCCGGCCGTCGGCAGGGAGGCGCCGGCCAGGCGCGTGACGAGCCGGACCTTCTCGGGGCCGGCCGGGTAGACGGGGGAAATCTCCTCGAGTCGGGTCAGGCTCTGGCGGGCGCTCATCCGGGAAGGGGACGCGATCCCCGGCGTGATGTCAAGCCGTCTCGTCTTCCGCGGGCGGCCCGGGTCCTTCACCATGGGCAAGGATCTCGCCCGTGCGGACGTGCAGCAAC
>JBDLIY010000636.1:0-2262 GCA_039714635.1 Planctomycetota bacterium | reverse complement strand
AGGGCATCCGCGCCGCCCGGAGGAAGAAGCCGGCGAAGTCCATCCTCGAGTTCGGCCCGAGCAGCCGGCCGAGCCCCCTGACCAGGCCCGCGCCGCACAAGTGGGCCGAGGGATTCACGAGTCGCCGTCTCGCCCATGCCGAGGACCACGAGGACGTGCCGAAACTCCTCGCCGCCGCGAAGGGCACCGGCGTGCTCTCGGCGTGGGGCCACGGGATGCCGGACGGCGTCGCCCACGGGATGACGGGGAAGAAGCTCCGCGCGAGCGGACTCTCCCTCTACCCCGCGCTGTATTTCAGCGGCCCCTGCTACTGCGGCGTCACCGGCCGGTGGTTCGGCATGGAGCGCGGGGCGATCGCAGAGAAGACGGTCGCCCCGGAGGACTCGTTCCTCCTGGCGCTCATCAACGCGCGGGTGACAGCGGCGTTCGCGGGTCTCGACCCCGACCGCGGCGAGACGAACCACCACGAACTCGATCACGTGCTGATCACCGGGGAGCCCCTGGGGATGGCCTCGAAGTCCACCTACGACGACGTGGTCGTGGCCTACCGCCGGCCCGAACTGAAGCTGCCCCGCTACGAGGTCGGAAAGGGCCAGCCGTACCGTGACATCCACGACAACATGATCTCGGGCAGCGCGTGCCGCGCGCTCTTCGGGGACCCGAGGTTCCGGCCGTTCGCGAAGGCCGGTGAGGATCCGTTCCGGGTGAAGCACGAGTGGACGAAGAAGGGGCTGGTCGTCACCTGGCGAAGTGAGGGCGGCGCCGGGAAGACCTGGATGCCGGTGGACATCAACCGCGCGAACGGATCGTGGACCCACCGGCTGCGGTTCCGGTTCGAGCTCGACCTCGACGACGCGAAGAAGCTCTCGAAGTTCGAGGTCCTGTCGGTGACGAAGGACGGGAAGGACCTGCCGTACATCTACCCCACGGCGGCGCTGGAGACCTGGGGCGGCAAGCTGATCGTCCATGCGCTGATCGTCTTCCCGGTGGACCCGAAGAACCGGGCGCTCTTCGGCGGGAAGGAGTACGAGGCACGGCTGCGGTTCTCGAAGTAGGGCGCTGGTTCGCGAATGGTCGGACCGCAAGTGTATGGTATGCTGGCATACCATGAAGCGAACCACGGTCAAGCTGCCTGACGACCTCGACGCCCGGCTTCGTCACCTGGCGGAGCGCCGCGGGGTCCGGCTCTCCACCGTCGTGCGGGAAGCGATCGCCGAGTACGTCGGCCGGCGAAGGCCCCGCTCTTTCGGCGCCGGCGCCAGCGGACGCTCGGACATCTCCGAGCGGATCGAGGAGATCCTGGCGGAGAAGTCGCGAGGGGCGAAAGGATAGTGCTCCTCGTCGACGCGGGACCGCTCTACGCGGCCATCGACCGGGACGACGCCCATCACGCGGAGTGCGTGGAACTCCTCACGGAACACCCGGGCCCCCTCGTCGTGCCGGCGCTCGTACTCACCGAGGTGGTCTACTTCGTCGGCACGAGGCTCGGTGCCGAGCCGGAGGTCCGCCTCCTCCAGGACTTCGCCGAGGGGAACCTGCTCCTCGAGGATGTCGACGCCGCGGACTGGGTGCGGATCGCGGAGCTGGTCTACGCCTACCGCGACCTGCCCCTCGGCACCGTCGACGCGTCGGTCGTGACCGCGGCGGAGCGGCTGGGAGAAGCGGAGGTCGCGAGCCTGGATCGCCGCCACATCGGCGTCGTCCGCCCGAAGCATGTCGATCGGCTGAAGCTGGTTCCCTGATCCGCCAGCGTCTTGATCGCCTTCTCCTGGCAGACTCGACTGCGCCTTCTCGACGGCCTCACTTTCCATCCTCCGTCCATCCCCGCGGCACCGAGCCCAGGGGCAGGAACATCGGGACCGGCGCGGGCCGGCTCGCGGAAGCTCCCTCCACCGTCCCGATCTCTACGAAGCCACAGGTCCCGTAGAAACCGATCGCCGCCGGATCAACAGAGTCAGACTCCGGTTCACCAGTTCGCCCACTCCTCGTTCATGCGTTCGAGCTCGGCCTCGCGTTCCCTGAGCTCCGCCTGGAGCGCCTTGAACTTCGCGGCGTCGCGCCAGGTCGACTCCGTCAGCATCTCCGCCTGGATCGCGGCGATCCGCTCCTCGTGCTCCATGATCGATTCTTCGAGCTTCGCGAAACGGTACGGGTTGCGGACCTTGCCCGAGCCCGGCTTCTCCGCCTTCGGCTTCGAGGTCTTCTCCCGGACCTTCCCGGCCTTCTTCGCCTCCGTCGAGTCGGCCTCGCGGCGCCGCGCGT
>JBDLIY010000635.1:0-2262 GCA_039714635.1 Planctomycetota bacterium | reverse complement strand
GTCTCGCTCGAGATCCTCTTCGTCGACGACGGCTCCACCGACGGCACGCGGGAGGCCCTCCGGGACGCCTGCGCCGGACGCGAGGATCGCCGCCTGATCGTCCACGAGACGAACCGCGGCTTCGGCGCCGCCATGCGGACCGGCTTCGCCGCCGCGCGCGGGCGCGTCCTCGTCTCCTACGACGCCGACGCCACCTACCCCGTCGCCGACATCCTCGTGCTCTACGACCGCGTGGACTCCGGCGAGGCGGACGTGGCCGGGGCCACGCCGTTCGGGGAGGGGCGCGCCGACGCGAACCGCTTCCGCGTCTTCCTCTCCCGGACCGTCGCCGGGCTCTACGGAATCGCCCTGCGCGGCGCCGGCCGCGGGATCACGGTCCACACGTGCGCGTTCCGCGCCTATCGCCGGGAAGCGATCGAGGGGGCGGAGAACGAGTCCGACGACTTCCTCGCCGCGGCGGAGGTGCTCGCGCGCCTGCGGCTCGGCGGGGCGCGCGTCGTGGAGGTCCCGTCGCAACTGACGACCCGCGAGCACGGCGCGTCGAAGATGAAGGTCGCGCGGACCGCGCTGCGCCATCTCGGGCAGATCGCCCGGATTGCGCTGCGGCGACCGCCCTTCGTCGCCCGCGCCGACCACGCCCGCGCCGGCCGGGCCGTCCCGTCGTCCCGGCTCCGCGCCTGGAACGAAACGCTGAACCGCGACCACCCCATGCGGACGATCGAGGAGCACCCGGCCGGCACGATCCGCCGGGTGGAGGAGCGGCGGCGCCGGATGATCACGGAACTGCTCGAGGCGCGGCCCGGGGACGTCGTGCTGGACCTCGGCGCCGAGGAGGGCGCGTACGTTCCGAGGCTGCGGGAGGGCGGCGCGAAGCCCGTCGCGGTGGACATCGACCCCGCGGTGCTGGCGGCCGGGCGTCGTCGCCACGGGGCGCCGCTTGTCGCCGCCGATGTCCACGCGCTCCCGTTCCGGCGCGGGGCCGTGCCGCGTGTCCTCCTCGCGGAGGTGCTGGAGCACTGCCCGGACCCCGCCGCCGTGCTCGCCGAGGCGCTGCGGGTCGCCGGGCCGGACGGCCGCGTCGCCGTCACGGTGCCGGATGACGAGCGGTTGCTCGTGGCGAAGGGCGCGTTGCGCCGGGCCGGCCTCGGGGAGCGCCTCGGCGGCCTGCCGGGAGGCCTCGCGCCGGGCCACCTCCACGTCTTTTCCCACGACGCGCTCGTCGAACTCCTCGACCGCGCCGGCCGGATCCTCTTCCTGACGCGCGACGCGCGGGCCCTCGCATTCCTCGCCGTGATCGCCGCTCGACGCGAAGATGCGGGTTCGTGTGTGGAATAGCCGGCCAGTTTCGATTCGCAGGTGACCCCGAGCCGCCGGACGCGGCGCTCGCGGGGATGGTCCGGCGTGGCCCCGACGCGCGGGGCGTCTCGGTCCTCGGCGGCGCCGCGCTGGGCAACTGCCGCCTCGCGGTCGTCGACCCGGCCGGCGGCGCCCAGCCGATGGCGGACGGCGACGCTCTCCTGACATACAACGGCGAGATCCACGACTACCGCGAGCACGCGGTCGAGTTGCGGGACTCCGGCGTGACGCTCCGGGACGAGTCCGACACCGAGGTCCTGCTACAGCTGCTGAGGCGCCACGGGACCGATGCGCTCCCGACCGTCTCCGGCATGTTCGCCTTCGCGTTCGCCGACGAAGGTGGGAACCGGCTGACGCTCGCCCGGGACCCGTTCGGGATCAAGCCCCTCGCGATCCGCGAGGACCCGGACGGGATCCGCTTCGCTTCCGAGGCGGGGGCGCTGGCCGACGAGCGTCCTCGCCTCGACCTCGACGCGCTCGTCGAGCGGATGGCGTTTCAGGTGCCTCTCTCCGACCGCACGCTGTTTTCCGGCATCCGCACGTTGGCGCCGGGGACGCTCCTCACCGCGGACCGCGACGGGCACGTCGAGCGCCGGCGCTGGCACGAGGTCGTGTTCGATCCGGACGAGGGGCCGTCGGAAGAGGAGTGGGCGGAGCGGATGCGCGCGGTCCTCTCGCGGGCGGTGCGGATCTCGCTGCGCGCGGACGTGCCGCTCGGCGTGACGCTCTCGGGCGGTCTCGACTCGAGTCTCGTCGCCGGCCTGGCGGCTCGTCACCTCGACGTGCCGCCCGTCGCGTTCACCGGGTACTTCGAGGAGGGGCCGGCGTACGACGAGCGCGAGCACGCCCGGCGCGCGGCGGCGGAGGCCGGGGTGCGACTCGTCGAGGTGCCCATCCGCGCCGCCG
>JBDLIY010000634.1:0-2266 GCA_039714635.1 Planctomycetota bacterium | reverse complement strand
GAGCGGCCGGAGGTCCCGGAGGGCTCGTGGCCGGTCTACGGCGGGACGCCGGCGCGCGAGGCCCCGGCGCACCCGGTCGGCGACGTGGGGAGCGTGGTCTGGAAAGGGAATACGCACTGGCGCCTGCGGGACGACGACTACCCTCAGATGTATCAGGGCTTCCGCGGCGCCATCCCGAACCCGACGCTGCTCCCCTCCTTCTTTCCGATCCACCCGGTCGTCGACGGCGGCGCGGTCTTCTTCCAGAACGGCGGCACGGTCTTCTCCCTGAACCTGCTCACCGGGAAGAACAACTGGCTCTGGAACGGCCCGCTGGTCTCCGGCATCGACGGCCGGACCAACCCGGGGACGATCCTCACGGTCGCGGTGGACGACGCGCGCGTCTACGCCAACCTGGAGGTCCCGGTGCCCCGCGCGGTGCCTCGCGGGGCCGGCGCCTTCCAGGGCTACGCGGTGATCTTCCCGATCCCCCAGCGTCGTCTCGTCGCCCTCGACCGCAACACCGGGACCCTCGTCTGGAGCCACGCGAACGACATGATCGCGGGGACGGAAGACGAGCCGCTGCTGACGGACCTGAACGTCGGCTCGGCGCCGCTGATCGTCGGCGACACGGTCTTTGCCGCGGCCTCGGTGCTCGACAACCGCTACTCGTGCTACCTCTACGCGTTCGAGAAGGCGACCGGGAAGGTCCGGTGGCGCACGAGGCTCTGCACGGGCCAGCAGGAGCTGAACCTGTTCGGCCGGGTGCTGAAGGAGCTCGCCCCCGCCGCCGTCTCCGAGCGGGACGGCGTGCTGTACGTCGTCACGAACCTGGGCGTGGCGGCGGCGGTGGAGCGGCGCAGCGGGGAGATCCTCTGGATCCGGGGCTATCCGCAGATCCCGATCCCCCTCGCCATGAACTGGCGCACCTCCCGGGAACGCCGGACGACGTGGGCGAACTCGCCGCCGATCGTGACGGAGGACGCGCTCTACTTCACCCCCACCGACTCCTGGGACCTCGTGGCGCTCGACCGAAAGGACGGCTCGCTCCGCTTCCTCTACCCCGACGGCGAGGACGGCTGGACCGACCCGGAGCCCCGCTACCTGATCGGCGTGAACGAGAGGCACGTCTACCTCGGCGGCCGGCAGGTCTCCGCGGTGGACCGGCGGACGGGGAAGCTCGTCTGGCACGAGACGCAGGGGGCGTTCCTGAAAACCCGGGAGCGGCGGGAGGAGGCGCGCGGCCGCGGCGTCGTGACGCCGGACGCCGTGCTCACGATGACGGCGGCCGGGCTCTACGCGTTCCACCCCGACACCGGGGAGCGGCTCCGTTTCGTGCCGATGGCGCCCCTGTCCACCGAGCTGCGGTCGCAGGACGGCGAGGTCGTCTCCGGCGGGAACCTGGTCTGTTCCGGCGGCGTCCTCCTCGTCGCCGGCCGGGAGCAGATCGGCGGCTGGTACGAGACGGAGAAGATCCATGCCCGCCTGAAGCAGCGGGCGGAAGAGGACCCCGGGAACCCGCGCCTGGCCCTGGAGCTGGGCGACATCTACGCCACCTGGCGGAAGTTCGGGGACGCCGTGCGGGAGTACGAACGGGCGCTCGCGAAGCTCGACGGCGTGCCGGAGCCTTCGCGAGGGCGGCTGGAGTTCCGCGCGAAGAAGGGGCTGTTCGTCATCCACATGGGGGAAGGCGAGAAGGCCTGGCGGGCGGCGGCGAAGGCCGGGGAAGACGGGAAGCAGCGCGCCCTCCGTGACCGGGCGGCGACGCGATACCGGGCCGCGCTCGCGGCGGCGGTGGACGACGAAGGGCGCCTGGCGGCGATGCTCTCCCTCACCGGCTACCACCTGGCGTCCGGGAAGCCGGCGGAGCTGCAGGCCCTGTACGAGCGGATGGCCCGCGACCTGGGCGACATCCGTCACACCTTCCCCTCGTTCGGGAAGATCCCCGCGGGCCTCTACGCCCTCGTGAATCTCGCGGACCTGGCGCGGGAGACGGGCCGGCCCGGGCGCGCGATCGAACACCTTCAGGCCATCTTCGCCGCGTACCCGACCGAGGAGCTGTTCCGCAACACGAGCGCCGTCGCGTACGCCCGGCGGGAGATCGAACGGATCATCTCGATCAACGGTCGCGAGGTCTACGCGCCGTTCGAGAGCGAAGCGGAGAGCGCGAGGCAAAAGGCCGCGTCCGAGGGGGACACGGCGACGCTCGTCCGCCTGATCGACCTCTATCCGAACAGCCTCTCGGCGCAGGCGGCGACGGTGACGGCGGCGCGGCTCCTGATCGCAA
>JBDLIY010000633.1:0-2268 GCA_039714635.1 Planctomycetota bacterium | reverse complement strand
AACCGGTACCTGCTCGGCCGGGCCTACGGTCTCGCCAGGGAGTACGAGAAGGCCCGCGTGGAGTTCGAGCGCGTCCTCGAGAGAGACATCCGCAGCCCTCTCGGCTACCACGGACTGGGCGCGTATTTCTTCAGCAAGCGCGACGTCGAGGCGGCGGAGAAGAACTTCCGGAAGGCCGTGGAGCTGGACCCCGCCTTCACGCGCGCCCGGGTGGAGCTGGGGAAGCTGCTGCTGACGAAGCAGGACGCGGCCGGCGCGCGACGCCAGCTTCTCAAGGTGCTCGACGTTGAGCCCGGGAACAACGAGGTCCGGTTCCTCCTGGCCTCGCTGCTCCTGAGCGAGCAGCGCTGGCGGCAGGCGTCCGAGGAACTCCTCGTCGTCCTGTCGAAGGAACCGGATCACCTCGGGGCGATGAGGGGGCTGGCCATCATCGCGGCGATGGAGAAGAAGACCGACGAGGCGATCGAGGGCTTCGAGAAGGTGCTGGCCCGGGACCCCCGGAACATCGAGTGCTACCGGTACCTCACGAGGCTCTACCTCGACAAGGGCGACAAGAAGAAGGCGATCGGAGTCCTCGAGCGCCTGCTGAAGGTCGTCCCGGAGGGCAGCGACATCGCGACGGTCGTGCAGGCGTCGGTCGAGGAACTCCGCTCGGGTCGACTGCCGCCGAACGCTCCGGTGACCTGGGCCATCCTGTTGGAGCAGCTGAAGACGGGGTCGGTGGAAGTCCGGCGCGAGGCCATGGCGATGATCGTGGCGGAAGGCCGGCGGAGGGGCTTCCCCGCGCCGCCCGGGGCGGTCCTCGGGGCCGTCAAGGACGAGGACCCCGTCGTCCGGTCGATGGCCATCAAGTGGCTGGGCGAATTCGGTCAGCCCGAACTCCTGCCGCTGCTGGAGATCCTCGCGCGTCACCCGACGGACCGCGAGAAGGACGAGAAGGTCCGGGCGACCACCGTGCAGGCGATCGGAAAGACCGGCGACGCGGCCGGCATCCCCGTGTTGCTGGCGGTCGTCGTCGAGGACCGGAGTTTCCGGGTGTACGGCGCGGCGATCGCCGCGCTCCGCGACCTCTCGGGCATGGTCCTGGCCGAGGACGCGTTGGCGCCACTCAAACCGGAGGAGCGGGAGGCCCTCGTCCGGAAGTGGAACGATTGGTGGCTGGGGCGGCGGGCCCTGGCCCGCAAGCTCGACGCCATCGAGACCGTCGGCAGCCTTCGATCGGCCCGCATGGGCCGTTACGTCGTTCCCCTGCTCGCGGACTCCGAGGAGCTCGTGACGGTCCGGACCTGGGACGCCCTGGTGAAGGTCACGGGCGAGAAGTTCGGGTCGGCGGAGGACCTGAAGACCAGCGAAGGGCGCGCGGGCCTGATGAAGCAGGCCCTGGTCGCGCTGAAGAAGTTCGAGCGGAAGCCGAAACGAGTGGCGAAGCCCGCGAAGTGATCGACCTCCACTCGCACTACCTTCCGGACGTGGACGACGGGGCGCCGACGATGGAGGCGTCCCTCGACATGCTCCGGACGGCGGCGGCGGACGGGATCACGCACATGGTGGCGACACCGCACCAGCGGCATCCGGCGGGCTACGACGTCTCCGCGGAGCTCGCCCGCGAGCGGCTCGCGGCGGTGAAGGCGGCGGCCGCGGAGGCGGGCGTTCCGGTGGAACTCTCCCTCTCCGCCGAGATCCACTACTCCGAGGGAATCCCCGAGGGCCTGGCGGACGGGACGCTCCTGCCCCTCGGCGAGGGCAGCCGGTACTTCCTGTTCGAGCTGCCGGTCACGACGGTGCCGGGCAACCTGCGCGAGATGATCTTCGCGTTCCAGACGGCCGGCTGCTATCCGGTCCTCGCGCACCCGGAGCGGAACTTCGAGGTGATGGAGAAACCGAAGAAGGCCGCCCTCCTCCGGGAGCAGGGCGTTCTTCTCCAGATCACCGCGCAGTCGATCACGGGCGAGTTCGGGCGGAAGTCGCGGGCGGCGGCGAAGAAGCTCCTGAAGTGGGGCGTCGCCGACGTCATCGCGTCCGACGCGCACAACCCGGATCGCCGTCCGCCCGGCCTCTCCGAAGCCGTTCGTCGAGCCGCGAAGTGGGTCGGCGCGGAGCGGGCGGAGGCGATGGTGACCGAGATTCCGCGACGGATCCTCGCGGGGAAGGAGGTCTGATGGGAGCGATTCTCGTCACCGGCGGGGCCGGATACGTCGGCAGCCACACCGTGAAGGGGCTTCGGCTCGCCGGGTTCACGCCCGTCGTCGTCGACGATCTCTCCGAGGG
>JBDLIY010000632.1:0-2272 GCA_039714635.1 Planctomycetota bacterium | reverse complement strand
AAGCTGACCGAGCGCGACTGTGTCGTCTACTGGGACAACGACATCGAGCTCTTCCTCGACCCGGACGGCGACACCCACGAGTACTACGAGGTCGAGCTGAATGCCCTGAACACGCTCTGGGATCTCATCGTCACGAAGCCCTACCGCGACGACGGCCACGGCGTGAACGCCTGGGACGTCCGCGGCATCCGGACGGCGGTCTGGGTGGACGGGACGCTGAACGACCCCTCCGACACGGACCGCGGCTGGTCCGTCGAGATGGCGATCCCGTGGGGGCCGCTGCGCGAGTCGGAGCGGAGTGCGGGGCCGCCGGCCGTCGGCGACGTCTGGCGGATGAACATGTCCCGCGTCGAGTGGCGGGCGAAGGTCGTCGACGGGAAGTACGTCAAGGAGACGGATCCGAAGACCGGGAAGAACCTCCCCGAGGACAACTGGTCCTGGTCGCCCCAGGGGCTGGTGGCGATGCACATGCCGGAGATGTGGGGGTACCTGAAGTTCGTCGAGAGAGGTCTCCACGCCGAGATCGGGATCGGCGGCGGCGGCCCCTCTCTTCCCGAGATCGAGTGGACGCTCCGGCGCGTCTACTACGCACAGAAGAAGCACCACGGGAAGCACGGGAAGTTCGCGAAGACGCTGCGGCCGCTCGACCTCGGCAAGCTCCGTGTGGACATCTCCCTGGACGCCACGGACCACCAGTTCATCGCCGTCGCCCGTGACCCTGTCGCCGCGCTCGTCGCCCCTGAGAAGGCCCGGCTCCGCGTCTCCATCGACCACGAGGGCCGCCTGACCCGCCGGGAAGAGGACGCCGAGTGAACTTCGCCGCGGTCGACTGGGTCATCGTCGTCGCCGTCTACGCGATCCTCGTGGCGGGGATGCTCTTCTCGAAGCGGTACATGCGCTCCGTGGCCGACTTCCTCGCCGCCGGCCGCACCGCCGGGCGCTACCTCCTAAGCGTCTCAATGGCCATCGCCGGCGTCGGCGCGATCACGATCGTCGGCAACCTCCAGATGAACTTCGAGGCCGGCTTCGCGATGAGCTGGTGGGGGCAGTCGATGGGCGTCGTGCTCCTCGTCCTCGCCGTCTCCGGCTGGGTGATCTACCGCTTCCGGTCGACGCGCAGCATGACGCTGTCCGAGTTCTTCGAGCGCCGCTACAGCCGGAAGTTCCGCATCGCCTCCGGCGCGGTCTGCTTCTTCTCCGGGCTCATCAACTTCGGGATCTTCCCGTCCGTCGGGGCGCGGTTCTTCATCTACTTCGTGGGGTTGCCGGAGTCCTTCGACCTCCTGGGGATGACGATCGACACCTTCCCGGTGACGATGCTCGTTCTCCTCGCGACCTCGCTGTGGTTCGTCTTCTCGGGCGGACAGGTCTCCGTCATCTTCACGGACTTCCTTCAGGGCCTCTTTGCGAACGTCGTCTTCATCGTGATCCCCGTCTACCTGCTCTTCGTCGTGGGCTGGGACCGGATGACCGACGTGCTGACCGACGCGCCGGCGGGGAAGTCCCTCATCGACCCGTTCGACACGGGGAACATCCCCGACTTCAACTTCGGGTACTTCCTCATCGGCGTCTTCGGGATCCTTCTCCGGGGACTCGGCTGGCAGGGCGAGCAGGCCTACCACGTCTCGGCGAAGAGCGCCCATGAGGCGAAAATGGGCGGCGTCCTGTCGCTGTGGCGCGCCCTGCCGATGGGGATGATGATGCTCCTCGTGCCGATCCTCGCCGCCGTCGTCATGCAGCACCCCGACTTCACCGGCACCGCGACCTCCGTGACGGACCAGCTCGGAATGATCGAGGCGGAGGCCGTCCGGACCCAGCTCCAGACGCCGCTCGTGCTGACGCACCTCCTGCCGGCGGGCCTGATGGGGATGCTCTGCGCGATGATGCTCGCCGCGTTCATCTCCACCCACGACACCTATCTCCACTCCTGGGGGAGCATCTTCATCCAGGACGTGGTGATGCCGTTTCGGAAGAAGCCGCTCGACACGAAGACGCACCTCCTCGTGCTGCGGTGCTCCTACGTCGGCGTGGCGATCTTCGCGTTCATCTTCAGCTGGCTCTACATCCCGTCCGAGGCGATCCTGCTCTTCTTCGCCGCGACGGGGGCGATCTTCGCCGGCTGGGCGGGGATCGTGACGATCGGGGGACTCTACACGCGCTGGGGCGGCACCGGAGGGGCGTGGGCGGCGCTGGTGGTGGGCGGCGGTATCCCGCTCTACGGCGTGATCATGCAGAAGATCAATCCGGACCTCGTCCCGCTGAACGGCCAGGA
>JBDLIY010000631.1:0-2274 GCA_039714635.1 Planctomycetota bacterium | reverse complement strand
CGCCTCGATCCCGTCGAGACGACGGCGGGGGCGCAGCAGCGGCTGAACAACCTCGGCTTCGCCTGCGGCACCGAGAGCGGTGAACTGACGTCGCGGACGCAGCGGGCGCTGCGCAGCTTCCAGTCGATGTACGGCCTCGAGGTCACCGGCGAGCCGAACGAAGAGACGACCCAGCAGATCAGGGACCTGTTCCCGTAGCCTGAACCGGAGTGAGACATGGGAATGCTCGACGACGCCCTCGACATCGCCGACAGCCTGCTCGGCGAGGACGAGGCGAGCGAAAAGACGGAGGCCGATCCGCCGCCGGACTACCTCCGGGGCGACCCCTTCGAGGAGGAGGAGTCGGGCGGGGCCATGGCGACGAACGAGCACGAGAACGCGATGGACGTGGCCCCCATCGAGTTCATCCACTTCGGCCACGTCCACGCCGCCACGGGCGCCGACTTCGTCCACGGGGATCTCGACGACGGCCTGGGCGCCGCGGAGTTGGAGGAGGACGAGGTCGGCCTCGCGACATCGTTCCGCGCCGCCCTCCAGCGCGAGACGCTGCTCCTCGACGGCTTCGTCAAGAGCACGAAGGCGACGCTCACCGACTACGAGGAGAGCCAGGGCCCCCTCGGCGAACTCGCCGGCGCCGCGATGGACATGATCACGGGCGACGACTCTCCGGAGCCGCCGAACCCGGCGGAACTCGACCTCCACGTCACGGACATCGGCCACGCCGGCGGGCGCGCCAACCTCGAGGAGATCAAGTGGATCGACCTCTTCCGCGCCGGCCACGACCTGCACCGGTACCGCGCGGACCACGCCCTCTACTGCGACAACGCGAAGAGCCACTACATCGACCAGGAAGGCGGCGGCGGCGAGGGCCTCGGCGGCCTCCTGCCCGAGATGCCGGGCGTCTCGGACGGCATCAAGCTCGTCCAGGGGATCCTCTTCAAGGCCTACGACGTCTACCTCGCGATGTACCTGCTCTGCCGCGAGGAGTTCGAGCCGCACATCGAGGAGGCCTGCTACGAGTTCTCGATGTCCGCCATCCGCGACCACCACCGGCCCGTCTACCCGATCTGGTTCCCGCAGCCTCCCGCGCCGGACGAGGGCGGCGAAGTCGAAGGCGGCGCGGGAAACGTCGTCGAGGAGGCCATCGAGGAGGTGAACTCGGCCGTCGACTCGGCGGAGCAGGCGGTGGACGACGGCGTCGACGACGTGAAGGACTTCATGGGCTTCGAGGACGAGCCGCCCCCCGCGCCGGGCCGGGCGGCCCTCGACGCGATCTTCTCCCGCCTCGAGGGCGACCCGGAAGGGCTCACGCAGCCGACGGCCGCCTCCATTTTCACCCGCGCCTTCCGGGACTCGGTCGGGCTCGACTCCCTGCCCGAGATCATCGAGACCGTCATCGCCCGCGTTACCGCGGCGAACCTGGGTCTCCTCAAGCGCCTCCTCCACTCGATGATCACGGTCCGCGGGCAGATGCCGGTGGACGTGTCCGCGGTATCGCAGGCCGGCCGGGAGGAGCTGGCGGAGACCTTCTTCTCCCTGATGGGCGAGCTGATCCCGGGCCTGGGCTTCTTGAACGAGGACCAGGACCTCGTCTCCGCCGGTGGCACCGGATACGGAGGCGAGGAGATCAGCAACTTCGGCGAGAGCGGTATGGACTCCCTCATGGGATCGCAGCTCGGCACGATCGCGGAGCTGTCGTCGTCGAAGCTCGCCCCGATCCTCGAGGCGGCCCGGACGGTCGCCGGCGAAGAAGGGATCACGATGGAGCCGGTCCTGGGCCGACTGCCGATGCTGTTGACGCTCCAGTTCCGGAACACGTTCTTCCCGCTCGTCGACCTCGCCTGCAACACGGCGTTCGGCGCGCTCGCGGGGCCGATGTCGTCGGCGATGGCCCCGGTGCGGGGTTTCCTGACGGGGGCGAAGGGCTCGGTGAGCGACGCCTACCAGGACGGCCGGGAGGCCTACGACACGGCCAACGCGGTGAAGGACGGCCTCGCGGACGGCGTACAGGCCGCGGACGTCGCGTCGGACCCGGAGGGCTTCCTCGACGACCTGACGGGGGGCGGCGACGGCGGCGGCGGGGAGGACGAGGAGCCGCCGCCGGATCCCTTCCCGGGCAACGACCGGATCCCGGAGGGAACGGGTGAGGAGATCCTGCCGGACGAGGCCGACGAGGCGGAGGAGATGCTCGGGGAGATGAGCATCGTCACTTGACGGACGTGGAGGAGGGGGTCGTCACCGGGGGCAACAACGGGAGTTTGGATCGAAGGTCAG
>JBDLIY010000630.1:0-2283 GCA_039714635.1 Planctomycetota bacterium | reverse complement strand
GTGACCTGGGCGTCCCAGAGGAGCTTCCGGGCCGCCTCCCACTTCCGGTCGTCGATCCGGCGTCGCGCCACGCGGATGCGCTCGTGGACGAGTTCCTCCCCCGCCGCGACCTTCGCCGGACCGTCGGAGTACCGGTGGAGGTCGACGAAGATGTCGATCCGGAGCATCTCGCAGCCCTCGAGCCGCTCCGGGACCGTCTCCCCCAGCCGGGTCAGCGCCGCGAGGGCGGTGCGGTACCCCGGTACGCCCCGGCGACCGAGTTCCCAGGCCTTCTCGAGGAGCAGGATCCGGAATTCGCGGTCCCCGGCGAGTTCGGCCGCCCCCGCGAGGACGTCGGCGGCGAGCGCCGCGTCGTCCTCCTTCGTGGAGGTGGCGAGGACCTGCTTCTCGCGGTCGCCGTAGAGTCGCCGCCAACTCTCCGCCGGGTTTCCCGCGAGGGCGGCGCCGGCCGCCAGCAGGAGAAGGATCGTCGTTCGGGACTTCATGCCCATGGAGGTGATTGTACCCGGCTCCGATCCGGCTTGCCGGGGTCCGTCGGCGGATCTACGATGAAGGTTCGCCGAATCACCCGAACGTCCCCCTTGTTGACGGAGGCAGGTCATGCGTATCGCTCTCGTCCTCTCCCTTCTCGCGGCCCTCTTCATCGCCAGCTGTGGCGACGACGAGATGACGCCCGCCGGAGACGGAGACACCACGAAGCCCGCCGCGGACACCACGAAGCCGGACAAGCCCGCGAAGAAGCGCCCCCGCATGTCGCCGGACGCGACGCTCGTCAAGACCGAGCTGAAGATGGTCGAGAACATGCAGGACTACGAGAAGCAGCTGGCGACCGCCAGGGAGAAGGCCGCGCAACACTCCATGAAGGCGGACGACACCCAGTTCTACGTTGGCGAGCTCTACAAGATCGCGCAGGACCCGGCGGGCGCCGCCAAGGCGTTCGAGCGATTCGCCCGGGGCTGCCCGGACAGCGTGAACCACAAGACCGCGCTCTACTACGCCGGCCTGCAGTACGTCGATGCGGGCGAGATGGAGAAGGCGGAGTCCTTCCACCAGGAGCTCGTCGCGAAGTACCCCGAGCGCACGGACCTCGTCAAGAGCCTCGGCAAGAAGCTGGGTGAGGGTTTCGCCGCCGCCGGGGACGCCGCGAAGGCGATCACGTACCTGAAGGACGCCTCGAATGCCGGCGACGCGTTCGCGACCATCCAGCTCATCCAGATGAGCTGGATCGAGGGCGACTTCGACGCCGCCCGGGCCGCCGCCGCGAAGCTCGTCGAGATCAACGCGGGCGCCAAGCCGAAGGAGCAGGAGCGCGCCGCGATCTACAAGGCCATCGCGGACCGCTGCGGGAAGCCGGCGAAGGAGTTCTCGGTCGAGGGCTGGGCCGAAAACGCCGACTTCAACGCGTCGGACTACAAGGGCAAGGTCTACGTCGTCTACCTCTGGAAGATGCCGGTCTGGAACAACGCCGTCCAGACGACGAAGGTCATGGCCTGGCTCAACCTGCAGTACGGGGAGAAGGGCCTGAAGTTCGTCGGCCTGAACCGGCCCGGCGGCCTCGACCCGGAGGACCGGAACGCCGGTTCCGGCCGCGATCTCTCCACGGACGCGGAGCTCAGGGCGATCAGCGTCTGGGCGTCCCAGGACGACTTCGGCGTGAAGTGGCCCCTGGGCCTCTGCCAGGGCGACGCGGACTTCGAGTTCTACGGCTGGTGGGGTGGCTCCATTCCGGCCATCGCGCTCGTCGACAAGCAGGGGCGCCTGCGTTTCGTGCAGCACGGCGTGGGCCCGTTCGGCGACAAGAACCCGATCCCGATGTTCCAGGCCGCCATCCGGAAGTGCCTGGCCGAGTAGTCGACGTGGACCATTTGCGCATCCAGACCCGTTCCGGGCTCCGTCAGGCGCTCGGAGCGGGTCTTTTTCTGCTGTTCAAGCAGTCCTTCCGCTGCCCGACCTCCCGCCGGGCGTTCGCGGAGTACGAGGCCTTCGTCGGGGCGCACCCCGACGTCCCCACGGGCTGGATCGACGTGGTGGCGGACCGGCCGCTGTCGCTGGAGGCGGCCGAGGCGACGGGCGTGACGCACCAGTCGCCGCAGGCGATCCTGATCCGCGACGGCGCGGTCACGTGGCACGCGAGCCACGGGGCGATCACGGCGGAGTCGCTGGCGGCGGCGATCTGAAACGGTACATCGCTGACAGGCGTCGCTTTGTCACAGCCCGGCCGGCGCACGGCCGGCGCATCAGGCGCATCAAACGGTGTCAGGACCGTTTCACCGCGATCGCCCC
>JBDLIY010000629.1:0-2285 GCA_039714635.1 Planctomycetota bacterium | reverse complement strand
CGTCAGCCCGTCCACTTGCAGCCGGGCCCGAACGTCCTACGCGCGGAGGTTCGGGAGGCGCGGATCCGGCTGCTGTTCCGGGATCGCGACACGGGCCGCCTGGTGGGGGCCACGGTCTACCGGGATGGCGCGTACCAGGGGAGCGTCCGTCGGGGGGACGGACTCTTCGTCATCGAGAACCTGCGGCCGGTCTGGCACGAGATCCGGGTTGTGAAGCACGGATACGGCCCCCGGTGGCTCAAAATCTTCGCGTCGCCCGAATCTCCGGTCCGGACGGTGGTTCTGACGCCGACGGAGCCGCTGTGGTTTGAAGTCCGGGATGATCAGGGCCGGCCGGTCCCCTGGATCAAGGCCTCGATCACGGATGAGACCGGACACGACATCGCATGGGTCGGGACGACCTGGAAGAGGGCGAAGCCGGAGGAAGGGCTTCACGGGTTCAATCTTCCGCCGGGGACGTTCGACGTGGTGGTCTACGACCGGGCGGATCGATGGTGGAAGGGCCGGATAACGGCCCCCGTGCCGGGCGGCAGGAAGGAGATCGTCCTCCGGAAGGAGTGACCCTCCGGAGGACGATCGGGCGCGGAAACCGGTCTAGCTGTCGCCGCCGCAGGTTCCGCAGCAGTCCTTCTTCTCTTCTTCCTGGCACGTGCCGCAGCACTCGCCCTTTTCGGCGCACTTCTTCATCTGCTCTTCCGTGCAGCCGCCGGGGCAGTCGGCGCAGGGGCCGACCTTCTTGGTCTCGCAGTCGCCGGGGCAGTCCGCGCAGTCCTTGCCGCAGGCCTTCTTCTCGGCGTCGGCGCAGCCGCCGCAGCCGTCCGCTTTCTTCTCGGCGCAGCCGCCGCAACCAGCCTCTTCGGCATCGGCGCACGCGCCGCCACAGCCAGCCTTTTCGGCGTCGGCGCAGGCGCCGCCACAGCCCTCGGCCGAGGCGGGAACCATGGCGTCGGCCGCCGCGTCCTTCGGGCAGCCGCCACAGGCGTCGCCGCAGGAGTCGGCGTCGGTCAGGGCCGCGTCGGCGGGAGCGCCACCCGGCAGCTCCTTCGCGGGCTCGCCCTGGTCGGCGGGCTTCTTCTCTTCGTCACAGGCCGGCAGGAATCCGACCACGAGCGCGATCGCGAGCACGAAGGCTGCGCCGGCAAAAAAACGATTCATCTTCATGGGTTGATCTCCACGCCCGGGATCGGGCTCGAATGCGACCGGTGAGTCTGCGGTCCTGCCCAAGAACTTACCCCGAAAATCCAGACGTGCTCAGCGAAATCGGAATCCGGAGGTCCGGCTCGGGGTTTGCGCTCTTGTACGGCCGCTCGGGAGCGCACGCATGCCATGAAGTGGAACCGAGCGGAAAATCGCGCCATAATCGCGCCATCAGTGACGCGGAGTGGGCACAGGATGAGAGAACGCGGCATCGTCCGGACGATTTCTGACGGGATGGCGAAGGTCATCGTCGTCCCCGCCTCCCCGGAATCCTGCGATTCGTGCGGGGTCTGCGAGGATCCCTCGCGCAACGCGGAGGTCACGGTGGAGGCGGTGGACGGCCTCTACCCGGGAAAGCGGGTCTGGATCGAGGTGCCGGGAGACGGAGAGCTGGGGCCGGCGGTCGTCGTCTTCCTGCTTCCCGTCCTCGCCATCCTGGTCGGCGCGATTCTGGGAGCGATGCTCCCGGGCTGGTTCCTTGGCGGTACCGCGCTGGAGTCGGGCACCTCCACGTGGTTTGCGCTCCTCGGGGTCGTCTTGCTCCTGGTCCCGGTCCTGATCCTGATCCGGATCATCGACCGCGGCCGGAGTCGGCGGGAGTCGGGACCGAGGATCGTCGGCATCGAAGGCTGAGCGCTTTCGGGGCGATTCCTCAGGGGTGCGGGCGGCTTCCGTCCGCCGGTGAGGAAGGAGGGCCGGATGGGGTTGGGATCGACATTCATCCCGCGGGAGATCCAGGAGCGTTTCGAGGTTCGCCGACCGCTCTGCGTTGCGAAGCGCTGGGAGACCTGGATCGCCGAAGATCGCCGTGACGGCGCCACCTGCGTCCTCCGCATCGACCGCGACCGCCCGGCGGATCCGGCGGAGCGCGAGCACCTGAAGCAGTCCCTCCTGCGCCTTCGCCGCGTCCGCCACCCGGCCCTCGCTCCGCTCCGCCGGTTCGGCCTCCCGCCCCGTGGTGGCTGCTACACGGTCCACGACTACATTCCCGGCACGACCCTGCACGAGCTCCGCGGCGAGCTCGACTGGGCGACGGTCGTCAACGCGATGGTCCGGATCCTGCCGGGGCTCCATCTCCTTCATCTTGG
>JBDLIY010000628.1:0-2286 GCA_039714635.1 Planctomycetota bacterium | reverse complement strand
TGGGCGTTCAACAGGTCGGCGACCGCCTCCGCGTCCTCGTCGCGGGGCGCGCGGACAACGTAGCCGTGAGGGAGATCGGGAAGTTCCATGGCGATGGGAACCGAAGATAACCGGCGTGGTTCGGCACGTTCCATGGCGTATCCTCTTTCCGTCCGATGATCGACCTCCACACCCACAGCGCCGAATCCGACGGCATACTCCGGCCGTCCGAACTCGTCCGCCGCGCCGCCGAAGCGGGGCTGACCGCGCTCGCGCTGACGGATCACGACACCACGGCCGGACTGGCCGAGGCCGCGGCCGCCGGGAGAGAGCACGGGATCGAGGTCGTCCCCGGCGTGGAGATCTCCATCGAGCATTCGCCCGGCACCTTCCACCTCATCGGGCTGTTCATCGATCCGGAAGACGAAGCCCTGGCCGACGCGCTCGTCCGGGTCCGTGAGGGCCGGGCGGAACGGAACGAGCGGATGGCCGAACTCCTGACGTCGCTGAACTTCGAGATCACCGTGGCGGACGCGGAGAAGCACGCGGGGGGCGATCTTGTCGCCCGGCCCCACTTCGCGCGGGAAATGGTCCGGCTGGGTTACGTCCGCACCTTGAAGGAGGCCTTCGACTTCTGGCTCGGCAAGGGCTGCAAGGCCTACGTCGAGCGGCTCCTCCTCGGGGCGGAGGAGGCGATCGGCCTCATCCACGGCGCCGGCGGCGTCGCCGTCCTCTGCCACCCGCACACGCTCGGCGGGGAGGAGGAGCTGGAGCCGTTCGTCGCGGACCTCGCGGCGATGGGGCTCGACGCGATGGAGGTCCGCTACAAGGAGACCGAGTCGGCGCGGGAGCGGCGCTACGCCCGGATCGCGAAGCGCCAGGGCCTGCTCGAGTCCGGCGGTTCCGACTACCACGGCCACACGAAGAGCGACCATCGGCTGGGCCTCGGCTCGATGCCGCTCGAGCCGGATCTCCTCGAGGCCATCCGGGAGCGCGCGCGATGAGGCCGCTCTCCGTCCTGTTCCTGAACCCCCTCGGAGAGAACGACTGGGGCGGCGTGGAGACCTGGATGTTCGCCGTCGCGAAGGGGATCGCTGCCGACGGCTCTGCGGTCGCCGCGGCGGCCCGGCCGGGGAGCCGCTTCCTCGCGCGCTTCGCGGACGCGGGCTTCGAGGGCGAGAAGCTGGGCTTCCGGCGCGACTTCGGTCCCCGTGATCTATGGCGACTGCGTCGCATTCTCAAGAGTCGCGATGTCGACGTCGTGGTGACGAAGCTCGATCGGGGCATCCGGTCGGCCGGCCTCGCGAGCGCCCTCGGCGGGAACGCGGCGGTCGTGATGCGCCAGGGGCTGTTCGAGGTGAAGGACGGCTTCCGCCACCGGTTCGCCTATCGCTGGGTCGACCGGATCGTGACGCCGGCGCGAACGATCCGGGAGCGGATCCTCGAGACCGGCGTCCTGCCCGGCGAGCGCGTCGACCACGTCCCGAACGGCGTCGACGTCGAGCGCTTCGCGGCGGTTCCGGCGCGGGGCATGGCTTTCCGCGAGGCGCACGGCATTCCGGACGGCCCCCTGTTCGTCAACACGAGCCGCCTCCACGACCAGAAGGGCCTCGACGTCCTCCTGCCGGCGTTCGCCGGGCTCGAAGGTCAGCCGCGCCTCCTGCTGGCGGGGGCGGGGAAGCGGGAGGAGCCGCTCCGCGACCTCGCCGCGAACCTCGGCGTGGCGAACCGGGTGCACTTCACGGGTCACGTGGACGACGTGCCGGGGCTGCTCTCGGCGGCGGATCACTTCGTCCTGTCGTCGCGCTTCGAGGGCATGCCGAACAACGTGCTGGAGGCGATGGCGGCCGGCCTCCCGATCGTCGCGACGACGGTGGGGGACGTGCCGTTCATGCTGACGGACGGCGAGGACGCGCGGCTGGTGCAGCCGGACGACGGGGAAGCCCTGGGCTCGGCGATGGCGGCCCTGCTGGCCGACGGGGAGGACGCGGCGCGGCTCGGAGCGGCGGCGCGGCGGAGGGCGGAAGCTGAGTTTCCGGTGGCGACAATGGTCGAGCGGACGGCGGAGGCGCTGCGGCGTGCCGTCGAAGAGAGAGGGAAGAGATGATGCGTGAACACCGAATCGTGTGGAGCCTCCTGGCGTGCCTGCTCCTCGTGGCGTGCGGCCACGCGGGAGGCGCCCGGCGGCCCGAACCGCTGCCGTCCTGGCACGACGGCGAGGCCCGGCAGCGGATCGTGGATTTCGTCGCCCGCGTCACGGACCCGGCCAGCCCCGACTTCGTCCCCGAGGCGGAGCGCATCGCCACC
>JBDLIY010000627.1:0-2287 GCA_039714635.1 Planctomycetota bacterium | reverse complement strand
TCACGTCCGGGATCGTCCTCGCGCCGACGCTGCTCCACGCCAGCGACGGCGTGCCGCTCAAGGCGACGATCGTCACGACGAGCGAGTCCTTCCAGCCCGGGACGTTCCCGGTGCTGGGTTTCGTCACGTCGACCGGAGAGGGTACGTCCACCCACCTCGGGAAGCTGACGACCAGCGGACAGGTCGCCCTGATCTGGACCTCCGAGGGGGTCTGGTTCGTGGGCGCAGGCACGTCCGTGGCCGCCAACGGCGACGAACTCTACAACACCCTCGAAGGCTTGGACACGGGTTACGGCGATACCTCGGGGACGTTCACGATCACGGGCGGGACGGGCCGGTTCGCCGGCGCGACCGGCTCGGGGACGTTCACGTCCTCCCGGGACGCAGACGACGTCATGACCGCCGTCCACGAGGGGACCATCGACTACAAGAAGAACTGAGAGCCCGCGGTCTTCCGCAGGCTCGGGAGGGGAAAGATGAAGAAGCAGAGCATCACGATCGCGGTCGTGGCGACGCTGGTCCTCGTGGCCGGGGTCGTCTGGGCCGCGTCGACGAATACGGCGGTATCCGGCAAGATCGTATCGGCCACGGGCACCACGGAGAAGATGTGGATCGACGACGACCTCGTGCTGCACGTGCGTGGATACGTCGGGCAGGAGACGCTCACCGGGGACCTCGCCGGCACGATCTACGCCACGGGGTACATGAACATGGACCTGACCACCGGCAACGGCGACCAGGGCGGGAAGCTCCGGTTCGAGGGGACCTGGAAGGGACTGACCGGGACCTTCGAGGGTTCCTGGAGCGGACCGATCACCGGAACGTTCTTCGACGGCAAGTGGGTGTGCAAGGGGAGCGGCGACTTCGCCGGCATGATCCTCCGGGTGGACAACTACGGCTGGCTCACGCCGCCGGGTGCGCCGTTCATCGAGCAGTACTACGAGGGGTACGTCCACAACCCGCACGGGGAATGACGAGTCCGGGCCGGATCCTGTTCGAGGGGGATCGGGCGAAGGAGCCCGGTCCCCCATCGACCGCTCCCGGTTCGCGCGCGCCTCGTCGATTCGAAAAGGGGGGACACGACGGAGACGCCTTCGGACGTCCGGTCCGGGCGCCTCATGGCATCTTTCATTCCGGAAGGTTCGCTTCCGGTCAACTCGAAGGGAGGCCACCATGAAGAGGTGGTGCATTGCCTTCGTCACCGTCGCCCTCCTGGCCTGCGGCGGCGGCGCAAACGACAACGGTGGAGAATCCGGAGGCAGGTCGCCCCTCGACCCGCCTCCCGGCCAGAGCCCGGCGCCGGGGGAAGAGGAACCGGTCCCGAACCCGCATCGTCTGGACTTCCTCCGCCACCGCGATTCCACGATGGGCATGGGACTGGACTCCGCGTTCGACCCCATCGGCTTCGGCAAGGGGCCCTTCGACCCGCCCTACGTGCCCGGCGACAACGAACTGACGCTCCTCGTCGACGTGGACGGGGCGATGCGCGTCGGCCCGACGCTCCCTCTCCGGGGCGTCGGCGTCGTCTACCTGTGCTGCCTCTCCCCGGACGGGGACACGGCGATGGCCGCGGCCTTCACCGGCTCGGGATATGAGCTGATCTTCGTGCGGGGGCTCCGGGAGAGGAACCCGGAGGTCCACGCACGCATCGGCTGGCCGATGAACCCGTCGTGGAAGCGCCAGCCCGCCTCGATCGGCTTCTCCGCCGACGGCACATGGGCCGCCGTCGGCACGTCGGAGAACCTCTCGGAGCGAGTCGGGATCCAGCTCGTCACCGGGCTGCCGGAGGAGCCGGCCCTGGGCGGGTACATCGACCTCGCGAGCACACCGGGACTCCAGGGCTTCCCCGGCGTCTACTCGCTCGACGTGAGCCTGGACGGCCGAACGATCTTCGCGAAGAAGATCTTCCACGACTGCACGGACCCCTGGAAGTCCCGGGCGGAGGTCCAGGTCGTGGGGAGACCCCTTTTGGCCACGGAGGCGCGCGTCCACGACCCGCTCGTCCTGCCCCAGGAGTCCGCGATCCCGCCCACTCCGCCCTGGGAGGGACAGCCCACCGGGGTGGCGGTCGGTGAAGCCGCGCTGCTCCCGGACGGAGACACCGCGGTGGTGCCGAGCTTCGGCTGGAGCCTGTCGCAGCCGGACGCCCGCATCTTCATCGTCCGGGGGGTCCGCTCCGGAGACCCGTGGATCGCGAGGACCCTCGGGCCCGACGACGGAGTGGATCCGTTCCCGAACCAGGTGGCCGTCCATCCGGACGGGGACCAGGTCCTGGTGGCGAACCTGA
>JBDLIY010000626.1:0-2287 GCA_039714635.1 Planctomycetota bacterium | reverse complement strand
GAAGTCGCCGTCGAACCACACGCGGAAGAGCTCGTCGTCGTCGAGGGTTCCCCAGCTTTCGAGGAACGCGGGAACCACGGCCGCGATCTCATCTTCCGGCGAGGGGGGAGTGGCGACGTACCAGAGGAACCCGCCCCCCACGATCACGAGGGCCGCGATGGCGATGAGGATGTGCCAGGGAAACGCCCGCTTCCGGCGGTGGCCCTTCGCCGCCTTCCGCCACTTCGCGTCGGGATTGGTGTAGGGGTCGTACGCCATACCGACAGGTTAACGGATCAGCCGTCTCCGCCCAGCAGAGAGTGCAGCTTCTCGCGGAGCGCGGAGAAGGCGTAGGGCTTCTCCAGGAACCCGGCCGGGGCATCGTCGGCGAACGCGCGCACGGTGTCCGCCTCGCTGTATCCCGAAGAGATCACGACCCGCGCGTCCGGACGGATCTCCCGCATCTTGCGGAACACCTCGTCGCCGCTCATCTTCGGCATGTTCATGTCGAGGACCACGAGGTCGAACTCCCCGGCCCGGTCGCTGAAGATCGACAGCGCCTCCAGACCGTCCCCCGCCGCGACGACCGTCAGTCCGATCGCGCGGAGCATCTCCCTCGCCACCTCGCGCACCATCGCCTCGTCGTCGACGAGCAACACCGTGCCGGTGCCCTTCCAATCCACGTGGGCGGGGGGCGGCGGCGCGGCGGATTCGACCGCCGCCTCCGTTGCCGGGAAGAGGACCGTCATGTTCGTGCCCTCGCCGGGTTCGGTCTCGACGCGGATCGTTCCCTGGTGGGCGCGCACGATGCCGAGCACCGCCGAGAGGCCGAGGCCGCGGCCCGTGAACTTCGTGGTGAAGAACGGCTCGAACAGTCGCGATCGCGCCTCGTCGTCCATCCCGCAGCCGTTGTCGCGGACCTCGAGGCAGACGTAGTCGCCCTCGGGGACCACCTCGAGGAACTCGGGCGCCGCCAGTTCGCGGCTCGTCCACCGTCGCCGGCGCGTCCCGATGAAGACCATCCCCTCGTCGTCGCCGCAGGCCTCCGCCGCGTTCGTGATGAGGTTCAGGATGACCTGGCGGACCTGCGTCGCGTCCGCCTCGATGCCGGGCAGGCCCTCCGCCAGTTCGGAGGTGAGGATCACCTTCTTCGGCAGCGAGACCTTCAGCATCTCTCCCACCCCGCGGACCGCGTCGGACAGGTCCAGGGCGCCGACCACGAACTGGCCGCGGCCGGAGTAGGCGAGCAACTGGCTGCAGAGGTCGCCCGCCAGCCGCGCCGCGTTCTTGATCTCGCTGACGCGCTTGTTCGCGGGCGACGCCGCGTCGAGGTACATCAGCGCGAGGTCCGCGTTCCCGAGGATCGACATCAGCAGGTTGTTGAAGTCGTGCGCGATTCCGCCGGCCAGCACGCCGAGGCTCTTCAGCTTCTCGGAGCGCACGAGCCGCTCCTGCGCATCCTCCAGCGAGCGGTACGAGTCCTCGAGATCCTCGAACAACCTCGTGTTCTGGATGGCCGCCGCCGCCTGGCTCGCGAAGACCTCCAGCAGGCGCAGGTCGTCGCTCGTGAAGCAGCCGGCGGCCGTGCGGTTGTCGACGAGGATCGCGCCGAGGAGCTTGTCCTTCACGATCAGCGGTGCGCACATGATCGCCTGCAGCGAGAGGGTCTGCACGCTGGGCTTGTCGACGAGGTCCTTCTCGTCGAGAGCATTCTCGATGAGGATCGACCGGCGTCGGTCCAGCACCCGCCGGATCAGCGTATTGCTCACCTGGTTCTCGGCCGATTCGCCGCTGCCGTTGAAGCCGCCCCGCGCGACGCGGATCGCCGGCTCCCCCTCCCCGTCGATGAGGACCATGAATCCGTACTCGGCGTCGCAGAGATCGAGCACGCTCTCCACGACGTGCTCGAGCAGCGGGTCGAGCTTCACGGTGGAGTTCAGGGTCTCGCTGACGGAGAGGATCTTCTCGATGCCCCGCTCCCACTTTCCGCCGCCCTCGCTGTGGCCGGAGAGCTCGAGGGCGCAGGTGGTCAGGAGGTCCTGAAGGGAGGCGACGGTGTCCTCGCCCGTCGGCTCGCCGCTTCCCGTCACGCGCGCGGCCAGCTGGCGGATCCCGGTGCCGAGCGCGCGGAAGTCCGGACGCTCGCGGAGCGACGCGGGCAGGGCGGGGGAACCGGGGGCGTGGCACTCGCGGAACAGCCGCAGCGCCGTGCTGAAGCCCCACGCCGATTCCCGGAGCGAGCCCCGGCGCAGGTCCTTCAGACCCATCGCGAGGTGTGAGCGCCAGAGAAGCCCCGGCAGTCCGGAGC